>DATLVJ010000646.1:0-2058 GCA_035577585.1 Candidatus Limnocylindrales bacterium | reverse complement strand
CCGGCGTCTGTGCCCAAGCAACCGAAAAGAGTGTGAGCTGGAGCCACAGAATCAGAGGCACGCGGGATAGAAGCGTTTTTAGGGTCCGACGTTTTGTCGGGGTCTGTGTGGTTTTGTTTCTTGAGGTCAGTCGATTCATCTTGGGTTCCTGATCGTGAGTAATGCAGACACCATGCCAACCGGCGCAGCTCGCAAGTCGTTGGATTTGTTAGGGGCTGATCTATCCGGCTCCAGCTGACGTGCCCGAATGCGGGCAATGCCGCCGCGAGTGACTAGCGTCGGCGATGTTCGCAGACACAATCCCAAGGCCTCGTCCAATTCTTGTTTCGACAGGCAGACATCAGTCGGCACGGATGATCTGCTGCCGATGGTGGAGCTGGTGATTCAGCAGATTGCTGCTGCCGGCCATCTCGAAAAATAGCCAACCTGCCTTCTTGCTTTTAGAAAAGGTCACAACGTGCCCACATCGGGGCTTTGCCCGCATGAGGGCAGGTTCCATCCGAACGCATTCCGCAATATCCGTTGATTCGAACAATTTAGCCGGGCCGCCTTCTGGCACGAGACCTGCTGTTTGATCGGTCGCTAGTTCGTAGGAGACGCCCGTTGAAACGGGCATGGCCAGTGATTTTTCCGGCTACTCACATGCTAAGGAGGAGTGATGCTCCGCGTCGAAATACGCGATTCGGCTGACACTTTGATCTTAAGACTGGAAGGCCGATTCACTGGCGATGATGCTGAGCACACTCGCACACTGGCAGCGCGCTTCGCCGGGCGCGGAAAGCTGCTCGTCGATCTGACGGAAGTGGTATTCATCGACGCGGTAGGGGAAGAAGTGCTGCGTTTCCTTGGCCGGTTCGGAGCGGAGTTCGTCGCCCCCAATTCTTATGCGCTCGATGTATGCGAGCGTCTGAATTTGCGTGTGGTTCCAAACGGCAGCTCGTATCTGAATGCGTTGGGGAAGCCTCCCACAAACGGCGACCAATCTCATCCCAACAAGTCCGAGCCGCGGAAAAGGGTAACGACATCGGAGCCTACACATGCCAACGACTGAAAAGCTTGATACTCATCGCAAAGCGCTGACTTTGAATCTCGATGCATCCACATTCGGTTCTTTTGCCGAAATCGGTGCCGGGCAGGAAGTTGTCCGTTGGTTCCTTTTCGTCGGTGGTGCCTCTGGCACCGTTGCGAAGAGCATTTCCGCGTATGACAAGGAGGTCAGCGATAGTCTCTATGGGACCGGTTCTCGCTATGTCTCCAAGGAGCGGCTGGAGGCCATGTTGGAAACCGAGTGGACTCAGTTGCTCGGCCAGTTAGACAAGAGTCGCGGCAAAGACAAGCGATTCTTCTCTTTTGTCGATACAGTGTCCGCGCGAAATTACGCCGGAACAAATGACGCCCATGGCTGGCTTGGACTTCGGTTCCAGTCGCGTCCTGGCGGAGAACCTAGCGACATTCTCCTGCACATCAACATGCGGGACTCTTCCAACGTTCTTCAGCAGGAAGCCATCGGTATTTTGGGCGTGAATCTCCTCTACGCTGCTTTCTATCAGTTACAGACAAAGGAATCCTTTTTTGAAGGGCTCGCTCAGGACCTTGTAAGGGAACGTATAGAGATTGATTGCGTGGATTTTCGCGGGCCGGCTTTTGCCAGTTGGGATCGCCCCACGCTCCTGGCTTATCTGGTGCACACGGGACTTGCCGAGGCTGTGTGCTATTCGCCTTCGGGTGCCGCTCTGCCCCCTAACGAATTTCTGCACAAGAAAGCGGTTGTACTCGCACCAGGATACTTCGGCCATGTGGATCCCGTTCATGCGCAAATTCATAGGCAAATGCTGGCGGCCGGCATTCAAGAGCTTCGTAGGGAGTTGGCAGAATCCACTTCTGTTCCTATTGGCTGCTTCTGCTTGTCAGCGGCTCCAATCGCTCCACAAGAGTCAGCCCCAGAAATCTCCGACTTGCTGACCCGGATTAATGCGCTCCTGGCACAGGGCGCTGATGTCCTCTTATTCCGCGAACGCGAGCTATACAGTATGACGGCGCTCGTGAATCGATACACAA
>DATLVJ010000645.1:0-8816 GCA_035577585.1 Candidatus Limnocylindrales bacterium | reverse complement strand
AAGAAATCGCAGCGTTTCGCGGCCTCCGTATTTCTGCCCCGGGATTCCGGCCGCCATTGCGCCAATCACGGTTCCAATCAGCGCCATCGAAACCGTCAAGCCAAGCTGCTCCGGCGACAGATGGTAGACGCCGGTCAGCGCCTGCGTAGTCCCCGAAATAACCGCCGTATCAAATCCAAACAGAAACCCGCCTAGCGCCCCAACCGCCGCCGCCTTTGCTAGATTTTTGTTCACTGTTTGGAATCCCCTTTGCTCTCGATTGAATTTCCGGAGAATTTCACACGCACCGTCTTGATCTCAAACGGTTTCGTGTGAACGATCACCCCGCCTTGCTTCGTCTCAAGCGGCTGTAGCGGCCGCTCCATCAGGTCAGTTTCCACAGCGCTCTCTACAGCTGCGGCCGGCCGCAGTTCGATGTCGCTTTCTTTTCCTGCCCATTCATAGAAACGATAGATCGTCGCGTCGTCATCCTCGGCCTTTTTCACCGCGGTCAGCACCACATTCTCGCCTTTCAGTTCCGCAAACGAATGTTGTTCCGGCAAAGTTCCCGAGTGCCTCTCAGTTTGCTTCGCCAGTAAGGGATAATTCAGCTCGTAGCCGCGCCGCACGGTCAGTGCATCCTTCCAGTTCCCGCCGTGCGCGTAAAGTGAATAAGTGAACTCGTGCCGCCCCTCATCCGCGTGTGCGTCAGGCCATTCAGGCGAACGCAGCAGCGAAAGCCGCAGCACGTTTCCTTTCGCGTCGTAACCATACTTGCAGTCATTCAACAGACTCAATCCATGATTCCCATCGGATAAGTCCGCCCAATGCAGCGCCGGCACTTCGAATTTCCCTTGCTCGGCCCGCGTATTGCGCGTCGTCGGCCGCTCGATGCTCCCATACGGTATTTCAAACGTCGCCACCTTGTTGTGCGCGCTCAGCGGCGTGGCTACCTTCAATAAGATGTGCTTTTCGTGCCAGTCCGCGGTCATCCTCACATCCACACGGGGCGACCCCGCCGTAACGACGATGTCCCGCACAAACGTGGAGTTCTGAAAATGGTTCTTCACCCGTAGAATCGCCCGCAACGGCCCGTTCTCGACGAGCGACACCTCATCCGTCTTGTCCAGATCCCAATGTTCTTTCTCGAAGTCCGCATCAATATTCCACGCGTCCCACTGCTTGGGTTTATCCCGGAATGCCTGCAAAAGGTTGCCGCAAATTGCATCCTTCGGCCCGCCGCTATCCGTTTCCGAAGGCGCAAGCGACTCGCGATTACTGCGCTTGTCAAACAAGCTCGTCATGCAACCTGTTTTGCCGTCCACCTTCAAACGCACGAACTCGTTTTCCAGCGTATCGCCCGTGGCTTTGACCAACGCCGGTGTGTTCCCAGCTTTCGCAACCGCGCGGACGTAGTAGGTTGCATAGCCAAGCCCCGGCACGCCCGCTTGCAGCAGCAGCCGCACTCGCCGCGCCCCGCGATCCGCCGAAAGCACCTGCGAACCAACCGGCTTGCCGTCTGCACTCACCACCTCCACGGAAGTCGCCGCCTCCGGCATCCGCACCTCTGTCTCAATCACTTCCTCTCTCGGCCACGCAAGGGAGTTGAACACCACCACCGGAACCCCGCTCCCTTTCAGATTTACGTTCGCTGCGATCTCTTCCAACGAACCAGTCAGGATCGTTTGGCCCACGCGTCCTACGTCCTCCAGGTTCCGCTTGGCATCGAGATAGTTCACCGCAATCCCCGATCCCGGAAAAATGTCGTGAAAATCGTCGAACAGTAAATCCTTCCATCCGCGGTCAAAGTCATCGGATGGATAGATCTTTCCCAGCCTCGTCGATATCGCGGAAAACTTTTCCGCATCCAAAAGCAACTCCTCCGTCTTCCGGATCCGCCGCTTGGTCTCCGCTTGTGTCGTAAAAACCCCGCGGTGATATTCAAAATAAAGCTCGTCCCGCCACACCGGCACGTTCATGCTCGCCAGCTTGGGTTCCAATTCCGTAAAAAAAGCTTTGGCCGTGCTCAGTTGCAGATTGGGAAACACCACGTCTGGCTTCATCCACCGCGTCGCCGTATCCAGCATCGTTCGCGTCGGCCCGCCACCGTGGTCACCTACTCCATAAAGGTGCATCATCTCCGCGTTCGCCGGTGGTTTCGTTCCATAGAGCGACGGCATCCACACCGAAACATCTTTTCCCAACTGCACCGGATCAATCCCCATTGCGTAGTCGTGCGGAAAATACGTCAGCAGCCGGCTGCCATCCGGCGCTTCCCACCAGAACAATTTGTGCGGAAACACGGTGAACTCATGCGCCCACATCAGTTTCTGCGTCACAAACGTATCGATTCCCGATTTCTTATAAATCTGCGGCAGTTGCCAGTTGTATCCAAACGAATCCGGATTCCACCCGATTTTCACGTCCACGCCAAACTTCTGCTGAAAGTACCGTTTCCCCACCAGAATCTGCCGCACCAGCGATTCGCCTCCGGGCATGTTCAGATCCGGTTCCACCCACATTCCGCCCACAATCTCCCAGCGCCCTTCTTTCACCCGTTCTTGAATCTCCTTGAACAGGGCTGGATATTTTTCTTCCATCCAGGAATACGTTCGCGCCGAAGACATCGTGAATTTGAAATCCGGATACTCGCGCATCAGGTCCAGCGCGCTGCGGAACGTGTTTCGTACCACCTCCACCGTTTCCGTCCAGGGCCAAAGCCACGCCATATCAATGTGGGAGTTTCCGTCCGCCCGGATTGTGAATTGCTTCAGCCACGGCGTCAGCGCCTGCAACTTGTTCTGCGCGTTCCGAAGCGACTCGTCGAAGGCAGCCTGGTCTCCGCGCTCCAGCGCTTTCAAGTCCACCGATTTTACCGCCGCATCCAGAATTGCCTCGTGCTCCGCTCGCCCGTCCGGAAACGCGGCCACCACCGGTTGCGCGGCCAAAATTTCTTCCCGGAAAATTCCCGGATTGGGGCGATTCGCCGGAGCCGTAATCAAAAGCCGGCTGGCGCTCAGTTTGGTATCGCTCTCCGCCGCCTGAATGCGGATCGCCACCAGAAACGTATCCCCAGGCTGGGCATTTTCGGTCAACACGATCGGCTGGATCGTATCTGCGTCCGTCCGGGACACCATTGCCCCATTCGAAAATACAGTGATCATCGTAAAGTCATTGCTGTCCACCGCCAGGTCCAGCTGGATGCGCGCTCCGCGCAGGCTGTACCCGTTCAACGACCCAGGCAATTCGATCCGCCGCCGCAGCACTCGCGGCCCTGTTTTCCACGCCTCTCCGGCTTTAACGGCAGGCCACGTCTTGTCTTCCAACGAGGATTCCTCAGGATGCGCCACGTCCGCGTGGTACCGCCATTCCTCCAACGGCATCGTGACAATCGATTCCAGCCGATCGGTCAGGGCCTTGTATGGATTGTCAGCAGCCATTCCCTGGGCCGCGCAGAATTTGCACGACGCTAGCAACGCAATTCCCAAAATTGTGAACAGGCTTCTGCTCTTGGCTGCCGGCTTTGCGCCCATGATTGTGTCCCCGTTTCATACTTTGAGATTTCAACCGATTTTGCATCTCGAAAGTATCTTCTGGTGCCAGCGATTTTACACGTTGCGGCAACTTTTCGCGCATCGTGGCGCAAAACCCGGTTAGCTCATGCTCCACCTCCGCTCGCATTCATTCCATTTCACTCCTTTACGCCTTTTTCCGGATCCCAGCAGCCCTGTTCCTTGCGAACGTAAATGATCTGCCCGATATGGTAGGCATTGTGCGCTCCGATATGCTCGATCGTGGAGTACCACGACCCGAGTTTCACTTCATCGGCGGTTTCCACTGCTTTTTCCCACTCGGTCATCACCTCGTCCAGCTGTTTGACGGTCGCGCTCCATTGCTTGCTATCGAAGCTGGTGAATGTTTCATCGTTGCGGCCGTTGAATTTTTCCAGCGGCTCCCCCTTGAACCTGGCCAGGTTCCGTCGGTTCCAGAAGATGAGATGAGCCGCCAGTTGGCCGACGGAATGATTTCCCTTGCCATCCGTCCAGTTGGCTTGCTCGGCCGTCAACCCTTCAACGGCGGTGTTGGCAGGCACAAACCAATCCGCCTGGGTGTGTGTGGAGCGGAGTTGCTCCAGCAAAATACTCTTGAGCGTAGGTTGCGGGGGTGTTTTTGCATCCTGCCCGAGTGCTGGTAAAGTGAAAGCGAAGAGAATCAGTGGCAACGCGTGCTTCATAATAGAACTCCTCCTGTCATTGATATTCCCGTAGGAAAGGTTTACTACACAAGGCGCGGAGAGGGACAACCCTTTCCCACTAGACGAGCGTTCTGGGTGAACGTGAGCTACGCTCGAGACCTGCGAAAGTTCAATTTCACTCCGATCGGTCGCGCGTGGTTGGGCTGCAGCGCTTAAGAAAACCAGCAGGCCGCCGCTGGCGCGTTGGGCAGAATTGAAATTCTCAGCTCTGGGCAGAGAAGGGAAGAGCGAAGACGCCGCGGCGTGGGATAATTTTTCGGTTGTCACCGGGCGTGGAAAATGGCATTGTCTCCCCGCCGGGCAACCGGGACTCAACGGAGCTCCGAAATTCTCATTTCTGGAATAGGTGTACGAGTGCGCGGCGGACAGGTGACCAAGAACAAGGCCAAAGGGCGCGGTAAGGGCCCCGCAAAACCTCAAATGCTTTTGAAACTGGAGTTGCAAAGCAATCCGGAAGCCTTATGCCTTGTTCGCGCCACAGTAGAGCGCGCCGCCGAGGTCCTGCATTTTCAGGACGCCGAGGCCCGGGCCATCGTCCGTTCTGTGGATGAAGCCATGGCCAACGTTATGCGCCATGCCTACGGCGGCCGGCCGGGTTTGCCCATCGAAATGAGCTGCCGTCGCCTTGAACAAAACGCTCCAAAAGCCGCGCAGGGGGGAATAGAAATTCTGCTTGCCGACCAGGGAACGCCAGTCAAGCCCGCCACACTCAAGGGCCGTTCCCTCGATGAAATCCGCCCCGGAGGACTGGGCCTCCATTTCATCCGCGAGAGCATGGATGAAGTTGAATTTAGCCGCAAGAAAGGCAAGAATCTCTTACGCATGGTGAAATATTTGTCCCCCACTTCCCAGGCAGCAGCATCAGAAGGAGAGCAGAAGTGCAGATAGCGGCCCGACTCGCAACAGGCGGCACCATCCTCGATATCACGGGGGACATTGATCTGGCTCATTCGCCGGCCATGCGCAAAGCGTTGCTTCAGGAAATCAAGGAGAAGAAAACTCCCAAGGTGTTTCTCAATCTGGAAAAGGTCCGTTACATTGACAGCTCTGGCATTGCCTCCCTCGTCGAAGGCCTCAAAGCCTCTCGCGACCAGGGCTCCCGCCTTATCCTATACGGCCTCAGCAAGACCGTCCGCGAAGTCATGGAGCTCTCTCGCTTGCAGAAAATTTTCGAGATTCACGATAGTGAAGCCCAGGCGCTGGCCTCCTAGCGCTCGGGCCAGGTCTCTCCCCCGCAAAGGTAGCCGAAACACGTGGAATTCTTTGGGAAAATAGGCAGCTCTGTCGAAGGCAGTCTGGCCTACGTCGGCTCGCTGACGATGCTGGCGGGTCGCGCCGCGTATTTCACCTTCATCGGCCCATTCCAGGGCAAGCCATTGCGATTTCAACGCGCCGTTTCTCAGGCCATGGAAGCAGGCGTTCGCGCGCTCCCCATCCTTTCCTTGATCACTTTTTTCATCGGCCTGATTCTTGCTCTTCAAGCCGCTTATGAATTGCGTCGCTTCGGTGCCATCAGTTTCGTCGCCAGCGCCGTGGCCCTCTCAATGACTCGCGAGTTGGGGCCCCTCATCACCGCGGTCATCGTCATTGGCCGTTCCGGCTCCGCGTTTGCCGCCGAGCTCGGCACCATGAAAGTTTCCGAGGAAATCGACGCCCTCGAAACCATGGCCATCAATCCAGTCAGCTTTCTGGTGGCCCCGAAATTCATGGCCATGCTCCTCATGCTTCCGTGCCTCACCATCTGGGCCAACTTCATGGGCATCCTGGGTGGCTCACTTTTCGGTGTTGCCCAAGCGGACTTCACCTTTCCCCGCTACATCGTCGCTTCCCTCGACGCCCTTTTTATGCGCGATGTCCTTACCGGCCTCATCAAAAGTTTCATGTTCGGCGCCACCATCACTGCCGTCGGTTGCCTGGAAGGCCTGAACACCACCGGCGGCGCGGAGCAGGTCGGTCGCTCCACCACTCGCGCCGTGGTTATGTCCATTTTTCTTGTGATTCTGGTCGACCTTGTCTTTACAATGCTTTTCTACTTCCTGGGAGAACACTAGCCACATGGCGGCAGCGGCGGACATTTTCGGCGCGGATACGTCCTTTGACGGCCCGATGATTTCTCTTCGCGATCTACGTGTCAGTTACACTGGCCGGGAAATTCTGCACGGAATTAATTTTGACGTGCAGCGAGGCGAAACGCTGGTGATCCTCGGCGGTTCGGGTTCCGGCAAAAGCACTCTGCTCCGCACGTTGGTGGGCCTTGAAAAGCCCACTTCCGGCGAAGTCTGGATCCGCGGCAAGAATTTTTCCGCCATCTCCGAGGCCGATCGCGACGAAATTCGCAAACGCCTCGGCATGTCCTTCCAGGGCGGCGCGCTCTTCGGCTCGATGACTGTCGGCGAAAATGTGGCCTTGCCGCTGCGCGAGCACACCAAACTTGAAGAGTCCACCGTCGAAATCATGGTGCGCCTGAAACTCGATCAGGTTGGCCTTTCGGGCTTTGAGGATTTTCTCCCCTCGCAATTGAGCGGCGGAATGAAAAAACGCGCCGCCGTTGCCCGCGCTCTCGCCATGGACCCCGAAATTCTCTTCTTCGACGAACCTTCGGCCGGCCTCGATCCCATCATCGCCGCCGGCATCGATCAGCTCATCCTGGAATTGAAGAAGGCCTTTCACATGACCATCATCGTGGTCACCCACGAACTGGCCAGCGCCTTTCTGATCGCAGACCGCATGGTCCTCATCAACAAGGGAGACGTCGTCGCCCTCGGCACCACCGAAGAGATGAAAAACAGCAAGCACCCCAAGGTTCGGCAGTTTCTCGACCGCATCCCCGAACCCGCGGTTGCCCAGGAATTGGATTATCTGCAGATGCTGACGGAGCCCGCCACAAAATCCGGTGAAGGCCGCCAGGGGAAGAGCAGGTAGAGATGGAAGCAAAACGCGAACAGGTATTTGTCGGTCTATTCGTCATCATTGCGGTGGCGCTGCTGATCGCCACGGTGTTCTCGCTTTCCGGCGCTTTTGCAGGACCCGCGCGGCACTTCCACGCCAAGTTCCACAACGCCGCGGGACTCGAGCGGGGCGCGACCGTCCGCTACGAAGGCGGCCCGAAAATCGGCCGCGTGGAAGGCGTCAAGATCGACCCCAAAGATCCAACCTTTATGGACATGGAGTTCAGCGTCAAGGACGATCTGCCGATCAAGACCGACAGCCGCGTCGCCATCCTCAGCTTCAGCCCGCTCGGCGACAATCACCTGGAAATCAGGGCCGGCTCTCCCGGCGCCGCTCGCGCCGCCGAGGGTGCCATTCTCCCTGCGGATCAATACGTCGGCTTCAACGAACTCACCGAACAAATTAATAAAGTCATGCCGCAGGCCCAGGAATTGATGGCCAATCTGAATGTTCGCGTCAAGGAACTCAGCGTAACCATCGCCCGCGTCAACGATCTCCTCAACGATGAAAACCGCGCCAATGTTTCCGCCAGCATCTCCGAACTCCGCGGCATGTTGAAAGAAGACCGCCCGATGGTCAGGTCCGCTCTCAACAACGTCAATGGCGCCAGCGCCAAACTCGGCCCCATGCTCGACGATCTCAAGAAGACCTCAGCCCAAGCCGATGAAACCCTGAAGAAACTCGATGCCATGCTCGGTGAAAACCGCGAAGACCTCCGCGCTTCCATCAAAAAGCTTCGCGAATCCCTGAACAATGTGAACAGCATCACCCGCCGCCTCGACCAGACCCTCGACATCAACACCGAAACCATCGACGAACTTTTTATGAATATGCGCGATGTTTCCGAAAATCTCCGCGAATTTACGGACATCATCAAAACCCGGCCGTCGGAACTTATTCGCTCCACCAGCCCTCGCGAGCATAAACCCGGAGAGCACCCATGAGACTTAGCCTTCGCAGCACTAACCCAACACCCGCCGTGCCAGCCTCTACTCCGGCTCCTGACTGGCGGCTCGGAAAATTCACCGGAGCTCTCGTCGCCGGCGTGCTCTTGGCTCTCGGGCTCTCCGGTTGCGGCAGCATAAAGCCCGTGCGCTATTACCAGCTCACGCATCCTCCGACGTCCACGCTCGCCGGCTCGCCTGCGGCGGTGGACGTCTCGCTGCTCGTCCGCCCATTCCAGACCTCACATCTTTATAGGGAAGATCGTATCGTCTACGGTGGGGAAGGCGAGCAGGTGGGCCTCTACGCGTATGATCGGTGGGTCGAGCCGCCGGTAGAGATGTTACAGGATGCACTCGCTCGTGGACTTCGTTCTTCCGCACATTTCAAGAACGTTACGACGCTGCGCAGCGACAATACCGTCGATTTCACTTTAACCGGCCATCTTTACGCGTTTAGGGAAGTCAGCACGGGGGGCATTGTCGCCCGCCTATACTTCGACGTTCAGCTCATCGATCTGAAGCTCGGCAAACCCATTTGGCGCCACACCTATAACCACGATGAGCCAAGTCGCGGCAAGTCAGTCGCGGACATCGCCGCCGCGATGGATAAAAATGTGCAGCTAAGCGTCCAGGAAGTTCACGATGGCGTAATCCAGACCTTGGCCAACTATTCCAGCAAGTAGCGTTAC
>DATLVJ010000644.1:0-2848 GCA_035577585.1 Candidatus Limnocylindrales bacterium | reverse complement strand
GCGCTCGTGCCCTATGGCTTTGCTTCCACGAAGGAGCCGAAAGTGCGGGGCTGGAATACCCGTTGGGAAGGCGACGCCGGCATCACGCAACTCGCGCGCATCGCGCATTCGCTCGGCATGAAGGTGCTCCTAAAGCCGCAGCTCTGGATGCGCGGCGGCAATCCCGCTGATATTAATTTCGCGGGTGCCCTTGAAAACTCCGAGTGGTTCGCGCAATACCAGCCGTTCCTTGAGCACTACGCGCAACTCGCCGCCGCAATCCACGCCGACGTCTTTTGCATCGGCGTAGAACTCGAAAAAATGTCCGGGAACGATGCCGCCTGGCGCAAGCTGATTGCCCGGGCCCGCGAGATTTATCCCGGGCCGCTCACCTACGCCGCAAACTTCGGCGCCGAATTCGAATCCATCCAATTCTGGGACGCGCTCGACTATATCGGGATCGACGAATACTATCCGCTCCCCGACGACCTTTCCACCGCCGCTGTCGTCCAGAAAATCTCCGCCGTCCAATCGCGTTTTCAAAAGCCGGTCCTATTCACCGAAGCCGGTTTCCCCAGCGTCGTCGAGGCCAACCGCGCCCCCTGGGACGAGCCGAATCGCCCCGTCGATCTCGGAATTCAGGCCAAAAGCTACGACGCCCTTCTCTCCGCCTTTTACGAAAAACCGTGGTTCGCCGGCGTCTACTGGTGGAAAGTCGGGACCAACGGCTACGGCGGTCCAACCGACGCCTCCCACACGCCGTGGAACAAGCCCGCCATGCAATCCCTCGACCACTGGTACCGCAGCGGCAAGCGTTGAAGCCTACGTAGGGCCGCCATCCTGGCGGCCAGCACCCCTTTGCATCGATCCGGGTTTGCCCTTGTAGCGGCCGCCGTCCGGGGTGTGCGCCTTTTCTTCCACCGGCCAACTCGGTTGCTAGAACCCCTTGGGGATGATAATTTTAATGATTCGCAGTTTCCCGGACGCAAAGGGTTGGGGGCCTGAAACCGAGAGGTCAGCCGGGGTCGTCAAGTTTTCAAAACGGATTTTCCCGAGGGAAACCTTCTTGCCATTCTTGCGGGTTGCCCTTCCCCCAGTTTGGCCGGACCATAGTTCATCTGAAAAATGCAGACACCTACTTCCAATCAGGGTCGCGGTGAATCCGGGCGTGTGCCCGGCGTAACGTATTGGCGCGTAGAAGGTTCGCTGCTGGAGATCAGCGCGCTGCGCAGCGTCGGCTTCTTCAATTGGAACAGCCAGAGTTTTCTGGAGCGCTGGGTGCGCCGCGCCGGAACGCTGGCCATGGGGGTGCTTCGTCCGCCCATGTATTTCGCCAGTCGCACCTTTGCCACGCGCCTGCTGCACAGCGTCCTTAGCGGCATCACGCGAGACCGGCTCGATCTCCTCGGGGAAGAGTATTTCCAGTACGAACTGAAACCCAAAATGCGCCGCGAAGCCGTGGATAAGCTGATAGACGCGGTCCGCAGCGGCGAGCGGGTCATCCTCGTCAGCCAGCTTCTCGAACACATCCTCCGGCCGATGACCGAATATTTCGGCGCCGAAGGATTCATCGCCAATGGCCTGGAATTTCGCGACGGCGAAACCACCGGACGGCTCCGCGAACCGGTGATTCGGCCCCGCGGCCCATTCGCCTGGCTGGCCAGCGGCTCCGCCGATGGGCGCATCGGCAGGGAAAAACTTTTATCGCAGCTCGGGTGGAACGGAAACGCGCATCAGCTCGATTCCGCCGTGCAACCCGCGCTGCGTTCGCAACTCCCCGCGCGGGCTTCCGTCGAGCGGCTCAGCAGCACGCCGCGGGTCGCGCGCTTGTCCGTGCGCGATTCGCTCGCCGGCAAGCATCTTCTGCTTATCGGCGTCACGGGGTTCATTGGCAAGGTCTGGCTTGTGGACCTGCTTGAGAAAATTCCCAGCATCGCAAAGATTACCCTGCTGATCCGCCGCAATCGCACCACTTCCGCGCAACGCCGCTTTGAGAAAATCGTCGAAGAGTCTCCTACGCTTGATCGGCTTCAGGAAATTCACGGCGCTAATCTCGCCGCGTTTCTCCGCGACAAAATCGAAGTGGTCGAAGGCGACGTCAGCCAGCCGGGCCTTGGCCTGGACGCTGCAACGCAATCGCGCCTGCAGCGCTCGCTCGACGTGATCGCGAACAGCGCCGGCCTCACCGATTTTAATCCCGACCTTCGCGACGCGCTTTCCTCCAACGTCGATTCCACACGCTACCTCCTCGATTTTCTGCGCAAGTGCGATCACGCCGGCCTGATGCATCTTTCCACCTGCTACGTCGTCGGCATGCGCGACGGCCGCGTCAACGAAGAACTCCGCGCCAACTACAATCCCGGCGGCCACCCCGACTTCGACGCCGAAAAAGAAATCGTCTCGCTGCGTGAAATGGTTCAGCGCATCGAAGAGCGCGCCGCAAGCCCAGAACTCGCGAAAGCCCTGCGCCGGCAAGCCCTCGGCCGTACCGGCGATCCCACAAAGGTTGCTTCCGACGAACTCGACGCCGTCACCAAGCGCAATCGCGCGCGCTGGGTCCGTAACCGCCTGGTTCGCGCGGGCATGAAGCGCGCCCAGCACCTCGGCTGGCCCAACACCTACACTTTCACGAAAAGCCTGGGCGAATCGATTCTCGCGAAGCAGGGGCGCGATCTTTCCATCGCCATCGTCCGCCCATCCATCGTCGAAAGTTCCGAGCGCACGCCCTTCACCGGCTGGAACGAAGGCATCAACACTTCCGGCCCGCTCTCCTATCTTCTCGGCACGAATTTCCGCCAGCTTCCTTCGAACGAACGCAAGTGCCTTGACGTCATTCCCGTGGACATGGTTACCCGCGGCATGACGCTGA
>DATLVJ010000643.1:0-3861 GCA_035577585.1 Candidatus Limnocylindrales bacterium | reverse complement strand
CCAGGAAGCCAAGGACCGCTCGCTGCGCGTAATCGACGCCACCTGCCCGCTGGTCACCAAGGTTCATCTCGAAGCTCTGAAATTCGCCCGTGAAAAGCGCACCATCATTTTGATCGGCCACAAAGATCACCAGGAAATCGTCGGCACCTCCGGCGAAGCTCCCGACCGAACCCTCGTTGTCGATTCGATCGCCGCCGTGGATGCGCTGCACGTCGAAGATCCAGACAAGCTCGCCTTTCTCACGCAAACAACTCTCAGCCTGTATGACACCCAGGAAATCGTAGGCCGCCTTCGCCAGCGTTTTCCCAAAATCATCGGCCCCGCCAGCGATGACATTTGCTACGCCACGCAAAATCGCCAGGAAGCGGTCGAGCAAGTCGCCAAGGACGTGGAGCTAATTCTCGTCGTCGGTTCGCAAAACAGCTCCAACTCCAACCGGCTTGTGGAACTCGCCCAGCGCCTTGATCGCAAGGCCAAGCTCATCGATTCCGCAAACGATATTGATCCCAAGTGGCTTGAGGGCGTCACTCGCATCGGCCTTACCGCCGGTGCCTCGGCTCCGGAGGTCCTGGTCGAGCAGGTCAGCGAACGCCTCGCCAGTTTCGGTTTTACGGACCAGCGCGATCTTGACCTGATCCGCGAAGACGTGCGATTCACGCTTCCTCCGGAACTGCAATCGATCGCGCCCGCGCCGCGCCGCTAATCCCGGTTCGCGTGCGTCCAAAGCACTTTGCTCAGCTTTGCCGGGCAGGGAAGCACCCCGGCGCATTTCACCGGCACCCGCAGTTCCGCTGTAGCGGCCACTTTCAAGTGGCCAAGCGATGATCCGCAGCACAAGGAGCGTACCTTGGCGGTTAAGATCGTTCGTCAGCCGAACAAAATTGCCATCATCGGAGCACCTTCCAGCGCCGCCGCCTTCCTTCCCGGAAGCGAAAAAGCACCCGCCGCCCTTCGCGCTGCCGGCATCGTCGAGCGCCTGCAATCCGTCGGCTTCGAAGTTACCGACTTGGGCGATTGCGCCCCTCGCTTCTTTGCCGACGACGACGAACACAAGCGCGCTCGCAACATCCCGGAAATCGTAGCCTCGCTCAACGACCTCAAGCCCCGCGCTGAATTGGGTTTCAAGTCCGGCGCACTCGTTCTGGTTCTTGGCGGAGATTGCACTCAAATCGTCGCGTTGCTCACCGGCGCCCGCCGCTACTACAAGCACGTGAATCTTCTCTGGATGGACCGCGACGCCGACCTCAACACGCCCGCCAGCACCCCTTCGGGCCGCCTCGACGGCATGGGCCTCGCCAGCATCATCGGCAGAGGTTCACCGGAACTCGTTCGCTTCTGGGGAGAGCCGCCGCTGGTCCGCGAACCCGATGCTCTTCTCTATGGTCTGGTTCGCCTCGATGCCCCCGAGGTCGATTTTCTCACCCGCTCGCCGATGCGCCACGTCTATGCCGCGGACATCACCCTGCAAGGCGCACAAAAAGCAGCCCAGGATGCCCTTGCGCATCTGCACACAGAGACCCGCGAATTCCTGCTCCACGTGGATCTCGACGTCATCGCCCAGGAAGAGTTTCCGCCCGTAAACGTACCCGACTCCGGCGGCCTCACTTATGCCGAAGTCCGCAGCTCTTTTGTGGAATTTGTGAAGCAGAAGAATCTGCTGGGCTTGGATGTCGCTCAATACAATCCGGACAAGGACCCGGATGGCTCGGGCGCAAAAAAAGTTGTGGATTTGCTCGCCGATGCCTTGGCCGCGCGCCTTGAATCGCTTGGCGCGCCCGCTCCTCCCGCGGCATCGCCCGCCACGGAAGACACCTCTTCCACCACGGCCTGAATCAAGCCGGCAGTTCTCTTCGCGGGGAAATAAAAACCGCTCTCGGAGCTTCCTGTTCCGTCAGGCCGATCGTAAATTGGCAGAGGATGCAGGTCTTTCCGTGCTGTTCCAGCCGGTGATAGGCGGTCGCATAATCCGCCTGCAGTTTTTGCAACTCGTCGCCGATGTTTTTCCCTTGCAGCCCAAATCGAGCAGCTTCCTCGCTCCGCTCTCTCCAGGCCACCAGGCCTCGCTGCGATTCCTTCAACAGCTTCTCGTAGTCCGAACAGATGGCGGCGTCGATGATGATTTCTTCCATGCTTTCACCCTCGCCTTCTTTCGTGCACGCCGAACTCCATCGTGCCGAGTCTGGCGTTTCAGTGTTCAATCTGCGAAGGCAGAGTGCATTCGGACAGCCACTTCTGTAAGTCCCGTTTTTTGATTGCCCTCCGAAAAAACCGACAACTTTTCCGCATCCGTTCCAGTACCCAAGAAAGATTTACCCACCGCCCTTTTTTGTAATTCTTACCCACTCCCCTGGGAACGCCAACTCGGCTCCATCCCGCGGGTTAAACGGCGTGATTCTTCCGAATGGCGTCCACCAGGGGCTGTGACTTTGCGACCCACCTCTTACTGGTCCAAGAACTCCTGTCAGCTTGCCCTTTACACAATGTGTCTGGCTGCACTAACCAAAGAGCGAAACTAATCCTGCGGTTCTCACGCCTTCTTATACGCCGCTATAAACCGCACGCGAACCAGCCAATAAATCATCACCACCAGGATCAGCAGCATCGGCAAATTCAAAATCTGGCTCCCGCGAATCGCCACCGGAAAATGTTGCTGCTTCCCCAGGAAAAAAGAGAACGCCGCAATCAGAAATGCCACGCACATCCGCCAAAGATGGCGCCGGATCCGCGGTGCGCCATTCAGGCCCCTGCGAACCAGCATCCTCACGTCCAGGGTGGCTGCCCACATGCTTAAACAACCGAATACCAGATAGGGCGCAGGTGGATATCCTTCCTTCAAA
Source organism: Candidatus Limnocylindrales bacterium (assembly GCA_035577585.1). Lineage (GTDB taxonomy): Bacteria > Acidobacteriota > Terriglobia > Acidiferrales > UBA7541 > Acidiferrum. Next base: position 1,024 of record DATLVJ010000643.1, on the reverse strand, counting down.
CCCGTCGGGCTGTGCGCTGCTTCCCAACCGAACAGCAAGCCTCCGCTTCCAGCCGCCAGCGCAAGCAGCAGCAGTCCGTATTCGACGATTCCCGTCTCTCCTTCTCCGCGCAGGACAGTCAACCACCCCGTTGCCACAAGATAGAACGTCACCACGCCCCCGAATACATTCCCCATGTTTGGCTTGATAAATGCCGCAATCCCCGCACCGCTCGCCGACATAACCAGCATGGACACGAAAAATACATTTCCAGCCGCCCGGTGCCAGCGGAAACCTTTGCGAAAAATAAGCGCCGCCGTTCCGGACAGCAATCCGGTGATCGCGCCGCAGATATGAAGCATTAAAAGAGCGGAGTACCCCATGTTTCTTCTCCTCGTTCCTATCCATTTGGTAGAGGGCCGGTCTCAGCGGTTTTTCAATTTCTGCAGCATTACTTCTGCATTCCGGTTCTTCGGACTCAGCTGCAGTGATTTCTGATAGTTGGCGATGGCCAGCGCGTTTTCGCCATCGTCCATGTAGCCCTCTGCCAGGCTGTCGTACGTGTTTGCTGACTTCGGATACGCTTCCACATTCAGCTGGAAAATTCGAATGGCTTCCTTGAATTGCTTCTTGTGAATAAGGCGGTAACCCAAATTGTTCAGCTCGCTCTCGTCGAAGTTGTATGTGGCGGGCGCGGCGACCTTCAACTCGTGATATTGCTTCAGCGCTGCATCTATCCCGCCGGAAGCGATGGTCGTTGTAAGTGACTGTGCAATGGACTTGCGGGGATCCAGGCCCGCTTTGACGCTCGGCCCCCACGATCCCACGGCGACGATAGCAATCCCCGCCCCCATCGCAAGCGTCAGCGCAAACAGAACCCCAGCCGTAGCCATACGCCGAAGCGCGCCGGCACGGTCCTGCGCCCACAGATACAATTCAAGGACGCCGAGGGGCAGAAGATACTGAGCGATTGACCAGAAGGTGACTAAGGGGCCGCTGAACGTCGTCGAATCGAAACCGATCGGGCCAAGCAGAACCAGCGTCA
>DATLVJ010000642.1:0-5786 GCA_035577585.1 Candidatus Limnocylindrales bacterium | reverse complement strand
ATTGTTCTGAGTATTGAGGATGATGGTGCTCTAGTGTGGTGTGTGCTCCACGCTGGCGGCCGTGGCTATATATTGAAACCGGAATTTTCACGGAATCACTGGAGTCAAACGAAAGGAAAACTACTCTTAAGCAGACAAGATCGAACTGGAGAGCAAATGAAAGAGATTCGGATTCTCATTGCGGACGAGAGTGAATTCGTTCGACGCCGTGTTCGATCAATCCTAGGCGATAAACAGAGCTGCAGAATAGTGGGAGAGGCGGCCTCAGAAGCTGACCTTCTGGCGAAGGCAAACGAAGAAACGCCTGACGTTGTAATTATGGATACCGCCGCACCGGCCCTCGGAGGCTTGGACGCGGCGAAGAAGATCCTGGAGAACCGGCCGGAGGTGAAGATAATTGTTCTGAGTATTGAGGATGATGGTGCTCTAGTGTGGTGTGTGCTCCACGCTGGCGGCCGTGGCTATATATTGAAACCGGAATTTTCACGGAATCTCGTAGCCACCGTCGGCTCCGTCTGTTCAGGCCAGCTTGTCTAGAATGCTCGCCAGTCAAGAATCGCAATGGGGACATATTTGGACCGCTTTGAACAGAGAATTTTCCTGCCCGCTGTTTGTTCCTACCTGACGACGCCTGACCAGGAAATCATTGGGCTTCTCGCGTTGGGCGGGGGCTATTAATCGATGAGGTGATAAATCCCATTCAACACGAGTTCGTGGGGGAAACTACCATAGGAGCATCATGAAAGAGGCAAATCCCGCCGAATTTGCAGGAACGATCGGCGGAAATCAGGATGAGCTTGTGCTGCGGCTTCGCCGTGTCGAGCGTCAAGAGTGGATCCTCTGGGGCACGGCGGTAACGATTACCCTTTTGCTGACGGCTGGTATTGTGTCCTTCCTGCTGCCTTTGCTAGGGACGGCGGAAACTGGAAATTCGTTTAGCAATTTGCAGGCGGAGTTGATAGGACTCCTGGCGATCGTTTTGCTCTTTGATTTATATACCATTTATCAGCAATTGCAGATCCACCGTATCCGGCGGCAACTGTCGGAAAGCCAGCAAGTGTTTCGTCTCATCAGCGAGAATGCCGCAGACATGATCGCCGTGGTGGATGTCGAGGGCCGGCGCATCTACAACAGCCAATCGTATGAAAGAGTTTTGGGGTATTCACCCGAGGACCTCCAGAGGTCATCTGCCTTCGAGCAGGTCCATCCAGAAGACCGCGAGCGGGTGAGGGAGGCTTCCCTTGAAGCGCGGCGTACGGGAATTGGAAGGACTCTGGAGTACAGAATGCGCCACAAGGACGGATCTTGGAGAGTGCTCGAGTCCACGGCAAGAGTTATCCCGTCGGCGAGTGGCGTCCCCGAAAAAATGGTCATTGTAAATCGCGATATTACGGAGAGGAAAAGGGCCGTTGAGGCGCTGCGCGTATCGGAAGCGAGTTTTCGTTCCGTAGTCGAAGATGCTCCTTACGGTATCTATCAAGCCGATGATGAGGGGCGTTTTCTGCGCGTAAATCCTGCCCTTCAACGGATGCTCGGTTATTCCAGCACCGATGAATTGCAGAACGTCAACCTCGAGCGAGAGATTTTTAGACGTCTTGAGGATTTTCGAGGAATGCGAGAAACATTGCATTCCCTGGACGAATTCAGGGAATTAGAGATCGAATGGAGGAAAAAGGACGGCACACCGATCACTGTACGATGCAGTGGCCGGCGGGTGACGGAGGAAAATGGGGGATCGGCATTTCATGAAGTGTTTGCGGAGGACGTGACTGACAAACGTGTTCTTGAGGCCCAGTTGCGGATGGCAGGGAAGATGGAAGCCATTGGTCGGCTATCGGGCGGAATCGCGCATGACTTCAACAATCTGTTGGGGGTGATGATCGGCTATAGCCAACTGCTGAAGCGCAAAATGCGGCCCGAGCCAAACCTTTTGGAATATGCCGAAGAGATCGAGAAAGCGGGCCAGCGGGCAGCGTCTCTGACCAGACAATTGTTGGCGTTTAGCCGCCAGCAAATACTGACTCCGACGGTCTTGGACCTAAACACCTTGGTTGCGGACATGGAGAAGATGCTGCCGCGGTTGATTGGTGAGGATATTGCCATCCGGATAGAACTCGGCGATGGGCTCGGGACAGTCCGTGCAGACCGGGGACAAGTCGAGCAGGTGATTATGAATTTGGCAGTTAACGCGCGTGATGCGATGCCTGCTGGCGGGACTCTTCTTATCCAAACCGCAAATCGTGACTTGGACGAGTTGTATGTGCGCGATCACCCGGGGGCAAGACTTGGACGCTACATCATGCTCTCCGTTCGTGACTCCGGTGTTGGCATGGATCGGGAGACGATCACCCACATTTTCGAGCCGTTTTTTACAACAAAGGAACTCGGGAAAGGCACGGGGCTCGGGCTTGCGACCGTCTATGGAATCGTGAAGCAGAGCGGGGGTTACATCGGCGTGGACAGCAGCCCGGGCCAGGGAGCCTGCTTCCAAGTGTTCTTGCCTCGCGTAGACGAACTGGTAACTCAAATCCCCGAAGTTCCTTCTACTACGCCAGAAACCAGAAGTTCAGAAACGATTCTCCTGGCAGAGGATTCAGACCCCTTGAGGAAACTCGCAAAGTCGCTGCTCGAGGGGCATGGCTTTGAAGTATTGGCGGCGCAAAATGGAGAGGAAGCCCTTGGGTTGGCCAGAGAGCATAGCGGGCGCATCCACTTGCTGCTTACGGACGTGGTCATGCCCGGGATAAACGGGAGAGTGCTTGCCGAGAGATTGCTCGCGACGCGACCAGGCACGAAGATCCTCTACATGTCGGGATATACGGACTCCTTTATTGCGGGTCACGGGGTCCTCGATCAAAGCACAAACCTTTTGTACAAACCATTTTCTGAAGAAAAGTTAATCGAAAGAGTTAGAAGCGCTCTAGACGCCGGTGTAGAGCGGGGCTCGACGGAACACAACTCCAAGCAAAGCTAGAGGAAAGGCAAAAATGGGAAAGCTACTACTTGTCGACGATGACGAAGCATTACGGCGCCTGGTACGGCTGAGTCTCGGAGACTCTCACGAGATCGTAGACACTGGCGATCCAGGAGAGGGGTTGGCCCTTGCTCTCGAACACAAACCGGACGCCATACTTCTAGACCTCAGAATGCCCAGATATTCTGGCTTCGAGTTGTGCCAAACATTCACTTCGCTGAGTACCACGCAGTTGATTCCCGTAATTATCCTAAGCGGCGAAGCCGGCGCAAAGACGAAGGAGTTTTGCAAGGATCTGGGTGCTGTGGCCTACTTCGAGAAGCCGGTAGACTTTGACGCTCTCAATGAATTTATTGCGACGACTCTAAGGAATCGAAGGGTGGAGCGCCGCGGTGAAGCGCGGGTTCGATTGAGAGTCCCCCTGAAGCTCCAAGGGACAGACTCCCGGAGAGAATCGATTGAGTTTATTACAGCCACGGAAAACGTCAGTAAGAATGCTTTCTTATGCGGATGCAATTTCGCGTTGGACGTCGGGTCAACCCTGAGCGTGTCGATGGCCAGTTCGAAGGATGAGATCGTTGGCGAAGTGAGTGTTGTGCGCTCCGAGTGGACGGATACACAGTATCCCCGGTATGCGCTCCGTTTTCTCAAGAAAACGGGAGTATGGGTGCTGGAGTGATTTGTGCCACAGCCAAACTTCTCGCCCGTAGAAGGTCTCTAAGACAGGTGGCTTTACCTGATATTCGTTGGGCCTGGACTGCTGCGGAGGAAGTCCTGCCATGAAGCTGACCATCAAAACCATACGAACTCCCATTGCGGCTCTACACTTCATCTCTGCAGTAATGGCGCGACATCACGGCTAGCTAGCAATTACGAGCCGATTCTATTAACAGTATAGTACATGATCTCGGCCTCGGCCGTCCGCGCTCTCTCTTACTCGGCCTAGTCGAGAGACACCTGGCGTCCGGAACCCCTCGATCATGTGGCTTTCTCTTCGAATTCAGGAAAGGAGAACTCACCCATGAAACGCAGCTGGCCCCGTAGTTCTGTTCGTCTAGATTTTGTCCTTGAGTCAAGTTTCCGCAAATTGTTCCTTCTTTTCGCTCTTGTGGTGGTTTCAACGAGCACCACCCTTGCAGATGATGTAGTCCCCACCAGCGAAGTGACAAACCGCGTAGTTGTTCGCGCCGCCCCTTCAGCACACGCCGCTGACATTGGCAGTCTCCGTCTGGGGGAGAAGGCTGAACTCCTGGGCTCAGTGCCAAGTTGGTATCGCATCCGATTAGCGAATGGCACTGAGGGTTTCGTTGCCAAACGCTGGACGCGAGTTGTTTCCGCAGCTGCTCCGGCATTGGCCCCGATCTCTTTCACAATTGACGCGGTGGATGTGGGTACTGGTTTGGGAATTCTAGTCAGGGGGCCAGATTTCACTCTCGTGTATGATGCTGGGTCCAATGATGATCTTGCGCTCGGCGCCGAGAATCGGATGCTGGCGTACATCAAGACCGTAGCCCCAGGACTGGCCACCATCAATCACGTCATTCTCAGTCATCCCCACCGCGATCACGTACAGCTGATGGCGGACCTCTTCAGCGCGTTCCAAGTGAACGAGGTGTGGGACTCGGGGGCTTTGAACCCGATTTGCGCTTACCGAGCTTTTCTCGCAGCGGTTCGCGATGAGCCCGGCGCCCAGTACCACACTGCAGCGCAAAATTTCGGGACGCAGGACTTCACCTTTACGAACGCGGGATGTGCTGAGGTTGTTCATGTGACACACGCGAGCAGTATCACCACGGGATCCCCCGTGCAACTAGGGCAGGGAGCTTCCATGACGTTCCTGTATGTGGATGGATCCGCGCATCCTGATGACTTCAATAAAAACAGTCTTGTGGTCCGGCTCGATCTTGGTGGCACACGAGTACTGCTGATGGGCGACGCCCAGGCTGGCGGAAGACAGGACCCATCAACGACACCCAATCCCGACTCGATTGAGGGGAGTTTACTCGCGTGTTGCGCTAGCGAGCTGCCAGCAAAAATTCTAGTAGTCGGCCACCACGGCAGTAAGACCTCATCTAGGCGCGCGTTTCTGGACGCCGTTGGGGCGTCAGTGTTTATCGTGTCCGCGGGACCAACGAAGTACGGTTCTGTAGTTCTTCCGGATCAAGTGGTTATAGATGAGTTGACATCACGCGGGCGGGTATTCCGAACGGACCTGAATGACACCACTTGCGGTTCGAACACGGCCAAGATCGGCCCTGACGCGGACGGCAAAGCCGGTGGATGCGACAATGTTCGGGCGGTAATCTCATTGTCGGGTGATCTGCAAATAGATTATTGGCGCGGCGCAGATTAAGTGCGAATCAGGGGCCGTGGGCCTTTCTCGCTGCGGCTGGGCTTGTCGTCGATGACTTATTCGTAAGTGCCGGTGTGAAACTCGCTCGTGCAAACGCAACCTATACAGAACGATCGGGAGAAACGTCGGCGATCAAGACGCGGTCACGCCCCTCTTCTTTTGCGCGGAGAAGAGCGCTATCGGCCGCTGCGAGGAGCTCGACAGCGGTAGTTCCATGGTTCGGTAAGGCGGCGATCCCCAGAGAAAGAGTCACTTTGCCTAACACGACATCCCTGTGTTTTATGGAAAGCTGTTGAAATGAAGTGCGCAATTCTTCGGCTCGGCAACGCGTATCTTCCAGAGAACATTCCGGAAGAATTAACGTGAACTCTTCTCCTCCATAGCGACAGGCCAGGTCACCACGCCGAATGAATTTTGCCAGGTAATCCCCCAATTCGCGGAGCACCGTGTCTCCTGCAT
>DATLVJ010000641.1:0-3065 GCA_035577585.1 Candidatus Limnocylindrales bacterium | reverse complement strand
GGATCTGCATGCCGAACAAGTGGAGGGCGGCGGGGTTGGCGTAAAGAATTTTGCCGGCGGGGCTGCTGGAAACAATCGCCACGTGGAGATTTTCGACGAAGGAGCGGAAGCGTTCCTCGCTTTCGCGGAGGGCATCGGTGGCGCGGCGTTGAGCGGTGATATCGCGGACGACGACGAGAGCGCAGCGGCGGCCATCGAGCTCGAGGAGAGAACCGGAGAGCTGGCCGATGCGAAGCTGGCCGGATTTTGTTTGGAAGGTGAATTCGACGTCGCGAATTTCCGCACGCTCGCCGAGCTGGGAGAGGACCTGGCCGCGCCGAGCGGGTTCGGTCCAGAGATTGAGCTCGAGCGGTGTCTTGCCGAGAACCTCGTCGCGGGAATATCCGGTGAGTCGAGTGAAACCGTCGTTGACATCGAGGTAGACGCCGTCGGGAAAGACGTTGATGGCAAAGCCGTCGGGGCTGGAGCGGAAAGCAGAGGAGAGCAGGTGCTCGGAGTGGGCGAGGGCGCGCTCGGTTTCGAGAAGTTCGAGAGAGATGCGGCGCTGTTTGCGGTTGGTGAGGAGCAGGCGAGCCGCGGAGCAAAGAAAGGAAGCGCTGATAGCGAGCCAGGCAAGCGTGAATTGATCGCGGGCAAGAGCGCCCCCGAGGAAAAGGACGAGGAGGGGAATCAGCACGGGGAAGCCCTGGGTGACGGCGAGATCGCCGAAACGAGAGACCGGCTCGGCAATGGAATCCTGAGCGCGACGCGGCCAGGTGACCGCGAGGAAAATGATCGCCAGGTGGGGGAAAAGAAAAACAAAGTCTCCCCAGTTGGCGGCGCCAATAGGGGCGTACAGAGTGAGAAAATAGTCAGCATCGGTGAGAGCGACAAGAAGGAAGACAGCAAACATGGAGAGAAAAAAGGAGCGAAGCACGGGCGAGGCGGAACTGCGGCCGCGAAAGAGAAAGCCAAGGGAGAGGAAAGCGTCACGAATCAGATAGAGAAGAATGATTTGACGAGCAAGGTCGGAAGAGTTTGAGAGCCAGCGGGCGGGGGAGTAGAAAAAGTACAGATAGACGGTGAGCGCGACGATGGCGACTTGCGCAAAATCGAGGATGCGGAGCCAATCCCAGCCACGGGATTTTTCGTCGGCGGCGGGGAGGAACATCATGAAGACGGGAGCGCCCCAGACGAAGAAAAGTACGTCGGAGGGCAGGGGCATGTGCGAAAAACCAGGGACGAAACGCTGATAGTAGGTGGTGATGGCCTGGGCGAGGGCTTCGAGAGAAAGGGCGATGGTGAGGAGGGTCCACAACTGACGGGAGTAGCTCTGAGTTTGCCGAGCGGCCTGGAAGGCGGCGAGGGCGGCGAGAAAGACGATGCAGAAATCGAAGGAGTTGGAGAGGAGGAGACGGTTCGCGGGGTCGTGAAGGGCAATAAGGTCAAGGAGGAGTAGCGCCGCTACAAGGAGGGCGAGGGCGATGAGGAGCTTGGAGAACTTACCCAGGGGAAGCAAGCTGACCTCAAAGGGCACGCATGGCGGTGCGCGCGGCGTATGGAACAAGCAGCAAGAGTGAGTGTACACCAGGGAAACGGGGCGGTCCGGAAGTAATTTGTAACCGGGACGTGTGCAGGGCATCCGATGGGAAAGTGGTTGGGGTGTGTGACGGTTGCGCGAAGGCGGGGACGGTTTACCGTGGAAGGCCGGAATCAAGTTCACGGATGGAATTGACCAACACAAGCGAGGGGAAAATGCGAAAGCTTTTGCTGGCGATGGCGGGAGTGGTTGGAATAGCGGCGGTTGTGTGGGGAGGGGAGTTCAGAACACCAAAGCAACAAACAGTGGAAACGCAGAAGGCACGGGTGCAGGAGGGGAAGCCGTTTAGGATTTTCAATCCCGAGACAATGGCCAAACCGACCGTGGGGTATTCGCAGGTTGCGGAGGTCGGCGAGGGAAAGATCGTATACATCGCGGGACAAGTTGCGCTGGACAAGTCTGGAAATCTGGTAGGCAAGGACGATTTTCGAGCACAAGCGCAGCAGGTGTTCGAGAACTTAAAGGCGGCGGTGGAAGCCACGGGCGGGGATTTTAACAGCGTGATCAAACTGAATATCTACTGCTCGACGAGCGTCGATCCTGCGCAACTGCCGGTGTTGCGCGAGGTGCGGGACAAGTATGTGAACACCGCGAATCCGCCGACGAGCACTCTCGTTTTCGTACAACGGCTGGTGAGGTCCGAGTGGATGATCGAAGTGGATGCAGTGGCGGTGGTGAAGAAGTGAACTGAGAAGTGCGATTGCGAGCGAAGCGCGGAAAATGATTTTGGCAGTAGCACCAGGAGAAAGCAGGTTCCTCGGGCAAAAAGCGCCCTCGGAATGACAGGCTTGTGAATTGTTCGGAGTTCAATCAAAGAAAAATATCGCAACGAATGGAGAATGGACGATGGCGAAGAATCTGGTGGCACAGGTGGGTAAGGCTGGCGGGGAGTTTGAGCTAGTAGAACGGGAGATGCCGGTACCGGGAGCGGGAGAAGTGCGGATCAAGGTGCAGGCTTGCGGCGTTTGCCACAGCGACGCGGTTACAAAGTATGGGGCGTTTCCGTTCATCACGTTTCCACGCGTGCCCGGACACGAAGTGGCGGGCGTGATTGACGAAGTTGGCGCCGGCGTGACGGAGTGGAAGAAGGGCGACCGGGTAGGCGCGGGATGGCACGGAGGGCATTGTTTCGTGTGCGAGTCCTGCCGCCGGGGCGAATTTATCACCTGCAAAAATGAACAGATTAACGGCGTGACGCGCGATGGCGGCTACGGCCAATACATGATCGCGCGGCATGAGGCGGTGGCGCGGCTGCCGGAGGGGCTGAACTCGGCGGAGGCTGGACCGCTGCTTTGCGCGGGAATTACGACCTTCAATTCGCTGCGACACAGCGGAGCGGGGCCGGGCGATTTGGTGGCGGTGCAAGGAATCGGCGGGCTGGGCCATCTGGGGATTCAGTACGCGGCGAAGTTCGGGTATCGCGTGGTGGGAATCGGACGAGGCGCGGAGAATGGGACGCTGGCGAAAAAGCTGGGGGCGTCGGTGT
>DATLVJ010000640.1:0-5410 GCA_035577585.1 Candidatus Limnocylindrales bacterium | reverse complement strand
TAAGCGAATCGTGCACAAGCGATTCATCCGGCATTCGGTCCGACCTGTTCGTCCTGTTTTGCTTCGGCGTTTAGAAGTTTATCGAGGGCGCTGCGGGCAGCCTTCTGCTCGGCTTCTTTTTTGGTGGTGCCTTCCGCGCTGGACATGAGTTCGCCCTTCACCCAGACTTCCACTCGAAACCTCTTCTGGTGGTCCGGACCGGTTTCTCCCGCCAGGCGGTATTCGGCGGGTTGATCACCTTTGGCCTGCAGGAATTCCTGCAGGGCGCTCTTGCGATCGGATTCGGAAATGCGGTCGCCGTCTTCCAGGGCCTGCTCAAAAACGGTGCGGCGGAGCAGATCGCGAGCCGGGGCGAGTCCGCCATCGAGATATATGGCGGCGACGACGGCTTCAAACGCATCGGCCAGCAAGGCCGGCTTGTCGCGGCCGCCGGTTTTTTCCTCGCCGCGGCCGAGGCGCAGGTATCCACCGAGTTGCAGGCCACGAGCGGCGACTTCAAGAGAGTGGGCATTCACGATGCGCGCGCGGCTTTTTGAAAGCTGGCCTTCGGTCCACTCGGGATAGTTCAACAACAGGTATTCGCTGGTAAGAAGTTCCAGCACGGCGTCACCCAGGAATTCCAGGCGCTCGTTGTCCTGCACAACGGATCCGCTGAAAGCGATGTCCTCGCCCCGAGCGGCGCGGAGTTCGGGGACAGCGGAACTGTGCGTCAGGGCGCGGTCCAGCATAAGCGGGTCGCGAAAGGAGTACCCGAGGCATTCCATCAACCGGTCATCTTCACCGCGGACCATGGCTTCCGTTCGTTCTCCGTGCCGCGGCACGAAGGAATTATTTGGGCGCGCTCAGCTGCGTGGTGGCCATTTTCTTGGCCTCGTCGGCGCCTGTCTTGCACGTGGCTTGCAGCCCGCCGGGGACGGCGGCGCACTTTGTGAACGCGCCGACCGCGTCTTCGAAATGAGAAGTCTTTTCGTTGGAGATGCCCAGCAGGTAGAAATTCACCGGGTCTGGAACAGTGTCCAGCTTGACGGCTCGCTCGAAGTTTGGAATTGCCTCGGCAAATTTCTGACGGCGGAAGGCGACGAGTCCCAGTCCGCTGTAGGCGAGCGCGGCGGTCTGGTCCTTGGCCTTGAGGAAATCGGCTTCAGTCAATTCGTCCGGCTTCGCGAGTGTCGGCAAAACTTCCAGCGCTTTTTTTGAATATTGTTCCGCCTTGTCCAGGCGCTTCTGCGGATCGGGCGTGGAAGCATTCATGACGCGGGGAAGCGTTGAGCCGACAATGGCCAGGGTTTGCGCGTCGTCGGGCCTTAGCGCAATTTCCTTTTCACCGGTGGCTTCCATCTTGTCGAGCTGGCCGAGGCTGAGATAACCGCGAACGAGCACGGAGTAAATTTCCGGGCGATAGCGGCTCTCGGGATATTTTTGCAAAAAATCTTCACCGAGCTGATCCTTCTTGGCTATGTCGCTAAGCGGGGCGGCCCGAAAGGCCTTCAATGCGGCGTCTTCCTCGGCATTTACGGGTGGTGCCGGGCTATCTAGAGAAAGAGGAGTGACTTCGGCCGGCTTCTCTTGTTTTTTTTCGGGATTCAGCGTCGGGGGAGCCTGCTGTGTAGCCTGAGCGGAAATGCGGGCCCCACAGAAAAGAATTCCTCCCGCGAAGAACAAGATTGCGAATTGAACTGACTTTTTCATAGCTATTTCTTCCTCCGTATTACGGCCGCTCGGCGGATTTTCTAAGATTCAGGTCGCCCAATTCCTTCTGGGCGGCTTGTTGGGCCTTGGCTGGGGCACCCTGCACCGCGAGCGCTGCCTGATATTCAGATTTCGACTGCTCCAATTGTCCTTCTTCGTCCAAAACTCTTGCCAGATAAACGTGCGACCATGCCAGCACCATCGGGTCTTTGGTGGCGGCGTGTTCACCCGCCGTGAGGCGGCCGAAAACTTCCTTGGCGCGCGGGCCGTTGTGATCGAGCAGCGCTACCAGGCCGAGGCCGTACCATGCGCGAATCTGATCCGGATATTTCACCAGGACATTCTTGAAAGCGGCTTCGGCCGCGCGGGGATTGCGGTCGGCGATCAATCTTTCCCCATCTGTAAGCTGCGCGAGAGTGGCCGTATCATCAGGCAAAGTGGGGGAGATGGAACGGCGCCGGCGATTCAGATCTTCGGTGCTCAGTTGCGCGGATTGTTCCGGGGTGGTTGCCGGGGCAAAGGTGAGCGAAGACGCGCGGGCGACTTCGGCCTTCAAATCGATGTTGCGCACCAGATCAGGGAAATAGTTGCGCATGGACGGTTCGTTCTTTTCGTAATCGGTGAGGCCCTTGAAAATCGGACGCACCATCACGTAGCCGTCAGCGTCGTTGGTATTGAGCGCCACTTCGCGCTCGCTGGGCGACATCCGCTTGAGCTTCAATTCCACGGCCCGGACCGTGCATTCCCCGAACCAGGAAGGGAAGTCGTCGCGAAGCTCGGCGGGAAGCCTGGGGGCTTTTGCGCCAATTTCATACACCGGGCGCTTCACGGCGATGATGTGCGGATACATCATCGGGAGCGGGTCCAGCAGGAAATGGAGGAAAGCGTGGCGGACAACATCGGTGGGGATGTCTTCATTGCCGCTCAGGATAATTGCGTAATGATCGCCGAAATTGCGGACGTTGGTGATGCGGCCAACGAGCGGTTCGACAATGATCGAAAAACTGCGCATCTGGCCGGGATCGGTCAGCTCGCGCAGATAGGTATTGGCGACCAGCACGATTTGCGAGATGGGATCGTGAAGGCGCTCGATTTCCTTGTCGTAGACGGGCTGGACCTGGCGCCAGAGCTGGCCGATTTTCTGCTCGGTGTAATAGGCGGAAAGAATTTCGCTGAAGCCCTCGAGGGTCAGCATATCGGGAGGGAGTTCGTCGCGGCGAAGCATGGGCTGGAATTTTGGCGCGGGTCCGGAGACGATGCCGAACCAGACGTAGCGCGAGAGCATTTCGGCGGTGTCGCGCGACTCGTGCTGAGCATAGAACTGGCGGACGGCGTCAACGGCAGGGCCATTCTGCCGGCGCAGGCGGTCGCGCATCTGCGCGCGAAAGGCGGACCAGTTGTCGGTGCTGAGGTCGCTTTCGAAGCCGGCGGCGTAAAGGGCGCACATGGTGGTGAACATGGCCTCGTTGCCGTCAACGGTGATGTTGGTAGCCGGAGCGGAATGCTGGCGTTGCCGCGGAGGCGCCGCTTGCGCGTGGGCCATGGCGGCCCACAGGACAAGCAACAACAGTCCAATTCCTACTTTTGCCGAAGGCTTGAAGGTCATTTGGTCGTGCCGCACACGGCAGTCTGCCACGCTAGGGGGAACGGTATGGCCGGCTCATGAGTCTTGGATGGCGGTATCCCCTGTGGATACGGACATTCACGAATCGCGGTGTCGCAGCCTTTTGTCAATGTACAGGCGCTCCCCCCGGGAGTCAAGGATGTGGGGATTCCTTAACATGCGGGAATACATATCATTAATGGATGAGATGGAGAGGTGAATGCGTTGTCCGACCCAAGGCAACTCGGTGGCTTGCGGGCGTATCCATCTTTCTGTTAGCAATGGGGGGCAACTCCGCCCGGGGAGGAGCGATTCATGAACTGCAAGGCCATCTTTGGACCCTGCCTGGGCTCCGTATTTTTCCTGCTATTCCTCCCTGCCGCAAACGCTGTTTTGGCTCAATCGTCGAACGATCCAAGTTCGCCACAAGCGGCGCAGCCTGCCGCAATTCCCGACCCAAAACCGGCAACCCCGATGGATGCGGGCAAGACGACGCAGACGAAGACTTTTACGCTGGAGGGAGCGAAAGTCTGGGTGGACACGGGAATCAGCCTGGAGCCTGGGCAGCGGATTGCGGTGACGTCGGAAGGTACGCTGCGCTATACCGATGCCAAGGCGGACAACGGCCCGGATGGATTGACGCGAGGGTTCAAGGACCTGATCAGAATTTTGCCGTATAACGGCGCGGGCCGGGGCGCCGTGATTGGAAGAATCGGGGACGCGGATATTGCGCAGCCCTTTGTGATTGGGGCGAAAAAGGAGATCGTCGCCCCGGTCAGCGGAAAACTGGCGCTGGGGATCAACCAGTCGGAGGTGGATGCGGGGACGGGTTCGTACACAGTGAAGGTGGAAGTTTACCCGGCGGATTCTTCCGCGCCGCGCGAAATCGCCAATGAGGTTTCAAGCATTCCCGGAGTGGACAACAACCTGTTCGAGAAAATTCCGCGGCGCATCGGGGACAAGGATGGAAATGCGGGAGACATGGTGAACTTTCTGATTTTGGGCGACGAAGATCAGATGAAGAAGACGTTCACGAGCGCGGGATGGGTGAAAGTGGATGCCGGAGTTTCGGAAACCGTGCTGGCGGGATTTATCGCCAGCATGTCGAAGGAATCGTATTTGACGATGCCGATGAGCCAGCTGTATCTGTTTGGACGGCCGCAGGATTATGGATGGGCGCACGCCGAGCCGATTACCGTTGTGGCTTCACGGAATCACCTGCGCGTCTGGAAGGCGCCATTCACGGTGAAAGGGCAGATGCTTTGGGTGGGAGCGGCGACGCACGACATCGGGTTCGAGAAAGATCAGCGGAACAATGGCCTGACGCACAAAATCGATCCGGACATTGATCTCGAGAAAGATTACGTTCAGAAAACGCTTTCGAGCACCGGGCTGGTGGCGGAGGTGCTGCACTTTTCGCCGAAGCAGCCGATGCTCGAGGCGAGAACGGCGACCGGCGGGTCGTTTCACTCCAATGGGCAGGTGCTGGTAATGAAGTTGTCCGAGGCGGAGAAGAGCACGACGGCGGAGAGTAAATGACGCGTTGAGCTTAGCCACCTGAAGGTGGCCGCTACTTTATTCGCGGGTGGCGCACCCCTAACGAATTATAAAATCTTGGGTGGCCTACCCTTTCGGTTTGTGAAAGGGTAGGCCACCCTTCGCTGCTCGCGTGTTCTGGCCTTGACGCTTTCCTCATCGCAGTGAACTGCGGGGGAGTAGAGCGGTTTTGCCGTAATGTTCGCCTTCCAGGATGCGGACTTCGAGGCAGCCTTGGGGGCCTTCGGCGGAGAGGACGCGGACCGGTTTTCCCACTTCAATCAGAAGCAAGCGGTTGTGAGCAATCATCATGGAGACGCCGACGTCGTCGCCCAGGGCGATGAGGCGCTGCCATTCATCGCGGGAAATTGCGTCGACGGGCGCGAGGACACACTCAGTTCCTTCTTCCACAAAAATGGAAAATATCTTACCCGCAAGAGCGGCCGTTGGCGGTGGATTTCTGGGAACACTTGCGCCGTTGGGTTCCAGGCGGCCGATGAACCGGTAGCCTTTTTTCGGGAGCGTTTCAATCAAGGCAGGCTTGGCGGGATTGTCGCCGAGGGCCTGGCGGAGTTTCTTGAC
>DATLVJ010000639.1:0-2105 GCA_035577585.1 Candidatus Limnocylindrales bacterium | reverse complement strand
CTTCCCGCGTTCGCCGAGATCCGCGATCAGGTGCGCCGCGAATGGTTCGACACCAAGCGTAACAACGCCACCGAAAAGTTTTATCAGGGGCTACTCAAACGGTATACCGTGAAAATCGAGCCTCCCGAAGAAAAGAAAGTGGCTCAGGAGCGTTGATAGATGGGCAGCCTCAAGCAGCAATTCACTAGTTGGCTGTTGCAAGAAGGTACGCGTGGCGCCTGCTTCGCTCTCGTGCTGCTCGCAGCGTGCGCGGTCAATGTTACAGCTCACGAGATGCGGCCCGCCTATTTGCAGCTTAAACAAACGGGTGCCGACACTTACGATCTCTTCTGGAAAGTTCCTGCTGTTTCGGACAGCATGCGACTCAGCCTGTACGTGCAACTTCCCGACGCCTGTTCCAATCTTGCGCCTCCGCGCGCCTCTTTTGCCAACGGCGCTTACACCGAGCAATGGAGCGTCAACTGCGCGGGCGGGCTTAGCGGTTCCACAGTCCGCATCGACGGCCTCAGTGCCACGCTTACCGATGTCCTGGTGCGCGTCGAACGCCTCGATGGTTCTGAGCAAGTCACTCGCCTCGCCTCTTCTTCTTCTTCGTTCACCGTCGAAGCTGCGCCCCACCGACTCGAGGTTGCCCGCACCTACTTGCTGCTCGGAATCGAGCACATCCTCACCGGCGTCGATCATCTTTTATTTGTATCCGGCCTCCTGCTCCTGGTCACCGGTTTCCGCCGCCTGCTTCTCACCGTCAGTGCGTTCACGCTTTCGCATACGGTTACGCTGACACTGGCAACTCTTGGCTTCGTTCACGTTCCTCCCGCCCCCGTGGAAGCCGTGATTGCCCTAAGTATCTTGTTGGTCGCTTATGAAGTCCTACGCAAAAAGGAAAATCCGGAAGGACTGGCTCAGCGCAAACCCTGGCTCGTAGCTTTTTCTTTCGGCCTCCTGCACGGCCTGGGTTTTGCTGGCGGACTAAGCGCAGCGGGTCTGCCCGTCGCGCATATTCCCTTGGCTCTCGGCTTTTTCAGCGCTGGCGTCGAAGTCGGCCACTTTTCTTTCGTGGTATCCGCGGTGCTTCTCCTCGCGGCGATCCGCCACTGGACTATGAAATTTTCCACCTGGTCTTGGCGCCTTCCGCCCTACGCCATCGGGAGCGTAGCTACCTACTGGCTCATCGCGCGACTCGCAGCATTTTGAGGCGATGGTCTGATCAATAAGCGCGCCATCTGAGTTCTTCCCTTGGTCAAGTCCTGATTAACGCCCTTCCCGGAAAAGTAGTTCAAAGCAGGCTGGCCAACCCTATGCGAGACGACAACACCTGCTTGCCAGTCATCGAAATGACCGAGTTTGTTCTTGCCGGTGTAGGATAATGCGCTATGCGCGACCTTCTGATTCGCCGGGCGGTTACCTCCGAACAAAAGGAGCTTGAGGACTTGCAACTGCGGGCGTCCCTTACCAACGCAGGTGACCGTGACGTTTTGCTGGCCCATCCTGATGCCATCGAATTGCCGCTCGCGCAAATCGCCGCTGGCGGGGTATTTGTGGCGGAATGGAACGGAACGATTGTCGGATTTGCGGCTGTGGAACCAAGAGAAGACGGAGAGAGCGAACTTGACGCATTGTTCGTCGACCCAGACATGCGGCGACGCGGAATTGCGCGATCGTTAATTGAACACTGCGCTGAGGTTGCCCGCACACGAAAATCCACTGCCCTTTGCGTAGTCGGAAATCCCCATGCAATGGATTTTTACACGGGGTGCGGTTTTAACCTGATTGGGACGACGGAGACCCGGTTCGGCACAGGACTACTAATGCGGAAGATAGTCTGACGCTCGGTGAAATTCCTGGTCAAGGTCCTGATTAACGCGCTAACCGGAGATGTGGAGTCCTGGTACCGAACTTGTCCGAAAACCGACTAATCAAAACTTAGCACTCTCTCCAAAATCCCTTGAAAAATGTAGTACCCTTCGAATAAATTAGTTACGTTCTAATGTTGGCAGCCTGGCTCCACTAGATGTCCCTCGTCCCCAATGGAGGCGGCTATGCCCTGCAAGTCGTGCGGATCAGTCAACCAGAACAAGTTCAGAGGGGAGATGGGTATCCATTTT
>DATLVJ010000638.1:0-4143 GCA_035577585.1 Candidatus Limnocylindrales bacterium | reverse complement strand
GGCGGGCCGTCTCGCCCTCGAAACTAACTGGCGAGTTGGTTGCCCTGGTTGTCGAAGACGGAGAGATCGCCGAAAAGGGCTGCCTGACCTTCGATTTGCGCCCGGTCGCCGACAATTACGATCTGCATGTTCGCGGAATCGAAATATTTTCGCGCGGTGGCCACCAAATCTGCGGAAGTGATGGCGCGGATCTTATCTCGATAAGTTTCCAGATAGTCCGCGGGAAGTTCGTTCAGCTCAACCGTGGAGAATTGAGATAGCAAGCCCTCCTGCGTGGCCAGCCCCATGGAAAAAACGCCGGTAAGGTAATTCTGCGCGTCGGCAAGTTCGGCGTCTGGAACGGGCAGCGAGCGAAGCTTGTCGAGTTCGTAGAAAATTTCAGTGAGGGAAGCCGCAACAACATCATTGCGCACCGCGGCGGAAACCGAGAAATAGCCGTGCTGGCGCAACGGATGGACGCTGCTGCGCGGACTATAGGTATAGCCCTTGTCTTCGCGGATATTCATCACCAGGCGCGAATTGAATGCGCCGCCGTAAAGGCTGTTCGTCAGTCCGAGACGCAGCCAATCTGGATCCTTGCGCGTGATGGAGTGGCAGCCGACGAGGATTTGCGTCTGCACCGAGCCGGGGTTGTGGACGAGATAGACGCGACGGCCCTGGGGCTTTGGCGGAGCAGGGAACTCCTTCGCGGCAGGTTTCTTGCCGGACCAGCTGCCGAAAGTTTTTTCGATCGTTTTCAGCATCGACTGCGGATCGAAATCACCCACCAGCATCAGCAGTGCATTTTCGGGCGTGTAGATTTCCCGATAAACGGTTTGCAGGTCGTCGCGTTTGTACGCGGCCACCTGCGCTTCGCTGGGCGAAACGAGCGCGTACGGGTGCGCGCCGAAGAGAATTTTACGCAGCCGTTCTCCGGCGAGGAAGCCGGGCGAGGTGCGCTCGAGCTTTACTTCTTCAAGCTTCTGGCGGCGTTCGCGCTCGAATTCACCTTCGGGAAAGGACGCTTCGCGAGCCAGTTCATCCACCAACTGCAGCAGCGGCTCGGCGAATTCGCTCAGCCCGGCGAAGCCAATCGCGCTGGTGTCCTGTCCGGCGCTGCTGCCCAGATCGGCGCCCAGGCGGCGGAGGTCTTCTTCGATCTGGCGGCTCGCGCGTTTGGAAGTGCCGGTGCGCACGAGGGTAGCAGTCATTTCCGCGAAGCCCGTGGAGCGATCGGAAACAATTGCGTTGCCGGCCCGAAAATATAGTTCCCCGTGAAATTTCGGAATGGAATGCGCTTCTGCCAGAACAACTTCGAGGCCGTTCGCGAGGCGCGCGCGAGCGCGCTTGGGCCAGGTGACGGGCCGTTCGGCGGTAAGCGCCGGAACAGCGGCGGAATATTCAGGTGCGCTGGAAGCCATTACGCGGCTTCTTTCTGGCCTACGTTCACCGGGGCACGAAATACGATGGCGCGATTTTCTGGGACGAGATATTTTTTCGCAACGCGCTGAATGTCTTCACGTTTTACAGCGAGAAAGCCATCGAGGATGGAGTTGACGAGTTCCGGCTCGCTATCGAAGAGCGTGAAGCATGCCAGCAGGTGCATCAGTCCGTAGCGCGGCATGTAACCGCCGCGGCCGCCTTCGAGCGTGGAGTAATAGTCGGACCGCCATTTCACCTTAAGGTGCTGCAGTTCGTCCTCGTTGATGCCGTTTTGCTGAACCTCGCGGATAACGGCGTCGAACGCCTCCAGCGTACCGCTGTCGGAATATTCCGGCTTGTGCAGGATGCGCGTAGTCATCTGCGCGGGGCCATTGAAGCCGAAGATGTCGTCCACTCCGCCATCGGCTTCGACAGCGATCTGTTTTTCCAGGACCAGCTCGCGATGGATGCGTCCGGCGCGTCCACCGTGCAGCGCTTGATCGAGCAGAGCCATTGCGTACCAATCGGGAGTGCGGCGGGCGGGCAGTACGTACGCGATCGCCATGGCCGGCAACGTGCCGAATTTTTCTTCCACGCGGCCGCGGCGCTCTTCGCTTTGCGGCGGCTCGGTCGGATCGGCAAACGGCGGCGCGGCTCCCGCCGGGATGGAGCCGAAATATTTCTCGGCAAAAGCGAGGCCATCCTTTGGCGTGACGTCGCCGAGCATCAGCAGAACCGCGTTGTTCGGGACGTAGTAAGTATTAAAGAAAGTTTGCACGTCAGCGAGATTCGCCGCATCCAGGTCGTGAAAATCGCCATAAAAATTGTGCGCATTGGCCCAGTTGCGGAAAGCGACAGGCGGCATATCGAGCCAGGGAAACCCGCCGTAGGGCTGGTTGAGAACGTTAACGCGGACTTCTTCCTTGACCACGTCGCGCTGGTTGCGAAGGTTCTCGTCATCAACTTTCAAAGCGCGCATGCGGTCAGCTTCGAGCCACAAAACGCGTTCCAATCCGTTCGAGGGAACCGCTTCATAATAGTTCGTAACGTCGTACATAGTCGAGCCGTTCAGTACGCCGCCGCTGGAATTGATCAGCTTGATGTGCTGCATCTTGGGAGCGTTTTCCGATCCCTGGAACATCATGTGCTCGAAAAGATGCGCGAAACCGCTGCGGCCCTGCGGCTCCAGCCGGAATCCGATCTTGTAATAGACGCCGACGGTGACCACCGGCGCAGTCGCGTCCGGCGCGATAACCACGCGCAAGCCGTTTTTCAGCGCGCTGTGCTGAATGGGAATTTGCAGTGAACTCAAGCGGAGCCCCCTTTGGATTTGGAAAGCAGCTGAGAATGACGCGGAAGTTTTTCCAGATGGCCAAGGACAGCCGAGGGATCGGCGGCCAGGACGTGGCCGGAAAGGCGGCTGACCGTGACATACGCTTCCAGAAATTCAGGATGGTACTTCGCGATGGCTTCTTCGTTTGCGGCCACAACGCCATAATCGCTGCGCGAGAGCGGGCCGGTCCAGGCCTTGTGCGGTCCCAGCTTTTCGTAGTGCTCTAAAACTTGGCGCGACAACGAGAGCAGCGCCTGTAGTGCTTCGCGTCGTGCCAGCCCGGCAGTTTTTAACATTTGCACACCGGCTTCTTCCAGAGCGAGCACCATGCCCGCGGCGAACGCGCCGGCCGCGTGGTACAGCGCTTTCTTTTCGGCGGTGATGTTTGCAGGGACGCCGCCAAGCGAACGCGCAATCGAACGGGCAACGCGCACGGCGGGGGCGTCACCTTCGATCGCAAAGATTTTTCCTTCAAGAGGCGGGACAGTGACGCCGTTAAACGTCTGCATAGGGTGCATGGAGCCGACGAAAGCGCCGAATTCGCGCACCGCTTGCAAAGCAGAGGCGTCACAAGCGCCGCTGGTATGAAGTACGATTTTCTTGCGAAGCTGCGGTCCGCCAATGCGAACGAGCTGCTCAGCGGCCTCGGGAATGGCGTCATCCGGCACGCTCACCAGGATGGTTCTGGCGGCGAGAGCCTGGTGCGAGATCCCCGCGATTGGCTGACCGGCTCGGATAAACTTGGCAGCCTTACGGGCGGTGGCTTCAGAGCGCGCGGCGACGACGACCACACGCCAGCCGCGTTCGTGCAACAGGCGGCCCAACGCGCGTCCCACACGGCCTGCACCGAGAATGGCCAGGGTCTTCGGCATCCATGCTAGGATACCCCGAGGCTGGCATCCGACTCCAATCCGCATGCATCTCTTCTGGCTCTTTCTCTTCGGACTCGTCGCACTCTTCTGGATGACTTATGGGTTAAAAGTGGCGTATGGCGCGCTGCGGCTGCCCTGGCTGAAGGATTACGCGCCGACGGTGGATGGCGATTGCCCACGGATTTCCGTGCTGTTTGCGGCGCGGGATGAAGAAGAAAAATTGCCGGGCGCGCTGGCGACGCTCGTTGCGGTGGATTATCCCAACCTCGAAATTGTTGCGGTCGACGACCGCTCAACGGATGCGACCGCCCGCATCCTGGATGAGTTCGCAGCGAACCACCCGCAGCTTCGCGTGGTGCATGTGCGCGAATTGCCCGCGGGCTGGCTGGGGAAGCCGCACGCACTTCAGAAAGCGTATGAAGCGTCGAGCGGCGAGTGGCTGGTGTTTACTGACGCGGATGTGAAGTTCCGGCCGGATGCTTTGCGGCGCGTTGTGGCGCTTGCACGTCAGCGCGGATTCGATCATCTCACCCTGGC
>DATLVJ010000637.1:0-3781 GCA_035577585.1 Candidatus Limnocylindrales bacterium | reverse complement strand
TTGGGATCGACATTGACCTGGTACTGCTTGACGAACCCGCCGATGGTCGCGACTTCGGCAACACCAGGAACAGTTTCGAGCTGGTAGCGCAGATACCAGTCCTGAATGCTGCGCAATTCGGCGAGACTGCGTTGATGGGTGCGATCTACGAGAACGTACTCGTATACCCAACCTGCGCCAGTCGCATCCGGGCCGATGACTGGATGGACGTTGGAGGGGAGTCCCCCTTGAATTTGCTGCATGTATTCGAGGACCCGCGAGCGCGCCCAGTAGAGATCGGTTCCATCTTCAAAAACCACGAACACGTAGGAATCGCCGAGCATCGTTTGCCCGCGCACGGCTTTGACATGCGGCGCGGCTAGAAGCTTCGTGACGATCGGATACGTTACTTGATCCTCGATGAGGCTGGGCGGCTGGCCCGCCCATCGCGTATGAATGATGACCTGGACGTCGGAAATATCCGGCAGCGCATCGAGCGGTATGCGGCGGAGCGACCAGAATCCCGCGAGGACGAGAAGCAGGGTTCCGGTGAAAACGAGGAAGCGATTCTTCGCGCACCAGTCAATCCATCGGGCGATCACGTTACATTCCTCCCGTGGCGTTGACGCTCAGTTGCTTGCTGGCAACGGTTTGACCATTCTTCTTTGCGACGACGGTGACTTGCCACGTGCCGCCGCTGTCGAGTTGAGCTGATCCTTCATAAAGACCATTCCCTTTGTCGCTCAAGGAGACCGGAGTGCGCATCGCAGCCATGCCCATGGCGGGCATCGCAGGCATGTAGAACGTGACGGAGACTTCCGCACCGGAAATCGGAGCGCCACCCGTTTCACTAAGCTTCACTCGAATGGTGTCAATGCCCTTGCGCGGAGGAGCAGGGTCGGTCGAGAGTTCGATGTTCGCCTGTGGCGCGTTCATCGCTCCAGCGGAACCTGCGCCGGGCGGAGGAGGGACGAAAGAGCCGAGTGCCGCCTGTAGCTGGCTTTCCGAGTCGATCAGAAAATTCGCGGACGTGACGATCTCTTCGCCTACTTTTAGTCCTTTCAAAACGATGAAGTCGTCTCCCGCTCGTGAGCCGAGTTGCACTTCGCGTGGTTCGATGTAACCGTCCTCTCGGCTGACGAAAACAATCTGCCGCGTTCCTGATTGCAAAACGCCGGTGGCTGGGATGACCAACTGCTTTCCCATAGCGATTTTCAACGTAACGTTGACGAACATTCCTGGAGTCAATTTCAAACCAGGGTTGGAAAATACAAGCCTCGCCCTCGCCGTGCGTGTTGTCATGTCCACTTGGGGATAAATGAAATTGACGCGGCCCTCGAAGGTGCGTCCCGGATAGGAATCGACCGTAAGTGAAGCGCGGTCGCCAACTTTGATTCTTCCCAAATCGTTCTGAAATACCTCGGCCAGAACCCACACCGTAGAAAGATCGGCGACGGAATAGAGCCGCGTCTCCGGCTGAACGGTGAGATTCGGAAGGGCGTTGCGCTCGGTGATGTAGCCAGAAACCGGAGAATCGACCTGGAGTTCCTGCTGGATTTCGCCCGTGGATTCGAGGCGCGCGATTTCGCGCTGTGGAACGCCCCATTGTTTCAGCCGTTCGCTTGCGGCGGACAGTAGCGACGCGGCTCCCTCGGTCACACCGGGGATTGTGCTTTGTGCTACGCGCTGCTGGTTTTGCTTTGCGACAAGATATTCGCGCTCGGTAACGACGAGGTCCGGGCTGTAGATGGTGAAGAGCGGGTGGCCTTTGCGAAGATATTGATACGTGGCGTCCGCGAAGACTTTCTGGATGTAGCCCGAGTACCGCACCTGCACGGTGGAAAGGCGTGTTTCATCAATCGCGACATTGCCAGTTACGTGGATTTCGTCTTCGACGATTCTGGTTTCCACACGCCCGGTCCTGACGCCGATGCTTTGCAGACGTTCCGGCGAAAGCTGAACGGGCACGAGCGCAGCTTCGTGCGACACCTTTGCGGCGCTCTCCGATCCATTCGGAGAACTCTGGGCCGATTCGGTCGAAGCCGGTTGCATCGCAGCCTCCGTGTGTCGAGGCTGCTTTCCGTGCCACCAGAATCCGCCGAGAACGGCGATGAGAGCGAGATTGCCCACCACGGCAAAGACAAACGCATTTCGATAATTCCGCATGTTCATTATCCCTTTCTAGCGAAGCGACAATCCCGTGATCTGTTCGAGCCGCGCAATCGCGGTCTCATATTCGGCGACGTTCTGCCAATACTCTTCGTCGAGGTGGAGTACGTCGAGGAACGCAGCCAGCAATGCTTGAAAATCCTGTTTGTTTGATTGGTACGTGGCCAAGGCTGCTTGGAATTCCGACTGCGATTGAGGCGAGAGTCCCTCGCGGTGAATCTTGAGAAGCTCAGAGGTTTGTTGCACGAGTACGTACTGCGCGCGCAATTCAGCCGCGACTTGCTGCGACTGCGCCTGGAGTTCGCTTCCCGCGCGAAGCTTCTCCGCTTCTGCTTGCGCGAGTTCGGGACGTTGTTTGCGGCTGCGATAGATCGGCACGCGGACCCCGACACTCAGCATGTAGTACGCCCGAAACTGCGTGGGATCGGTGCGCTGCCACATGTATTGCACGTTGAAGTCGGGATAGAAATCCTTGTGCGCCAGGTCCACTTGAAGGGACTGCTTTTCGATCATCTTCTTTGCGCTCGCGATTTCGGGATTCTGGACTTCGGCTGCAGCCAGAAGTTCGGCGTAGGTCTGGACGAGAGGCGTTTCGACGAGATCGGTGGGTTCGATGTCCGGCGAATCCTGCGAGCGATTGAGAAGCTGTTTGATTTGGGCTTCGAGCTTTCCGACTTCCAAATGGTGCATGGCAATTTCTCGAAGCAATTTCGTCTGTTGGAGTTGAGCTTGCAGCAAATCTTGCTGGGTGCCCATGCCTGAGCGGTAACGTGCGTCCGCGGCTTGCTGCACCTGCTTGAGTAGCTCACCGTCCTGTTCGAGGATCGCAAGCGTCTTCGATAGGTAGGCCAGTTGGAGATACGCAGCTTTGAGTTCCGCGAGCACACCGCGGCGCACGGACTCGACCTGCTGCTGCGAAACGTCCGCTTCGCGCTTCGCAATCTCACCTTTCAAGCGCAACTTGCCTGGATACGGAATGTCCTGCGAGACACCGAGACCAAGATAGGCAAAGTCGCTGTTGGTGTACCCGGCGAAAGGGCGAGGACTGCCGACGCTGACATGCTGCAAGTTGAATTGTGGGTCGGGGAGCGTCGAGACTTGTGTCGGAACCTGTTTTGCCGCTTCCCAGCCGTGTCGCGCTGCTTCGATTTGCGGATTGTTCTTCTCCGCTTCGGCGAGCAAGTCGGAAAGTGGAGTTGCCAATCGCGCGTGCGAGGATGTCGGCTCCTGGGCGAAAGTAGTTCCACCCAACGCAGCAAAAAGCAAAAGCAAAGAAACACTTCGACTAAGAACTGCGCGCGACAAACGCACAGCGAAATTCCTTCTCGCTATCAAAAACATCTTTTTCTCCTGAATGTGGACAACGAAACCGTGGATTGTCGGCGAGTCACCCGTGAAGGTTCAGCCGAAATCGACGGGTTAAAGGAACAGCAGAGACACAACAAGAGACAGGACGGTACGCTGCCGCACCGCGGAGTAGCGGATCAGATCAGGAGAGAAGAATGGAGAGTGTACAGCTCTGGAGGTGAATGCTGGGGCGCCTCGAAATCCAAACGAGAAACGTCCACATACGCCGTCGCCTGGGGCGATGCAAGAACATCGGTGACAGCCATCACCGGCGCATGGAGTGTCA
>DATLVJ010000636.1:0-3819 GCA_035577585.1 Candidatus Limnocylindrales bacterium | reverse complement strand
CGGCTCCTTGCTCTCCTTGCCGCCCCGCCCCGCGCCGCTCATCCCCGGCGGGCCCCACCACTCGATGTGCCCCCACTGCGAAAATAATTTCGCGTCGAACGATTGCGACTCGAACGTGCCTTCGGCCTCGTACTCGGGGCCCAGCGAGAAAACTTTTCCCGGGTTCGCCGTGCACAAATAAACCTTGCCGCCACTAGTCCGCGATATTCCCGTTATCTGCGAAGATCCCGACTTCGCCAGTTGTGCGTAAACCCCACGCCCGTCAATTACCAGCAGCGCGCCGCTGTTACCAGTGCCAGCGAGCAACCGTCCGTCTGAATTCAATCCCAGCGCATAAACAATCTCGTCCCGCGAGCTCCAAATCTCCTCGGGCGCTCCATCCACCGCAATCCGGTAAATGCTGCTCGAAATCGCCTGCGGAAACGCCAGAAACGGCACGCCGCCCTGCGTCCCGCTCGGCGCCACATTTGTAATTGTTGTCGTGCCTTGCGCGGTCGTAATCACCGCCGATGGCGCTCCCATTCCGGGCCGGCTTTTCTCTCCAATCGCCGCCGCATAAATCGAACCGTCCGCAGCCACCGCAATCGAAGTCACCTCGCGCTTCGACGTCTCATAAATCACGAACCCGTCCGCCACGCTGTCGTCCGCACTTTTCTTTTTCGCTGCCCGTTCCGCGTTACGTGTAATCCGCAAAATCCGCCCGTTCGGCTCCGTCCCCGCCAGCAAATTGCCTTTCCCGTCAAAGCCCAGCACCTTGATGTGTGCTTCGTCGCTGGCGTAAAACAATTCGCCTTTTCCATCGGGCGTCACGCTGTAAACCCGACCCTTGTCCCCCGTGGCCACAAACAGCGTGCCGTCCGCGCCGAACGCCAGATCCCAGATATATTTCGCCTTCGGATCGAAAAACACGCTCTTCTCGCCGCTTGCCGAAACCTTATAAACCTTTCCGTCCGGCGAACTCGCCACATACAGCGCGCCCTTCGCGTCAAACGCGATCGACTGCACCAGTAAATCCGTCGATTCAAACACCACCTTCGGCTTTCCACTGCCCTCAAACCGGAATACCTTTGCAGGAGATCCGCCGCCCGCGTACAACACGCCGTTCGCATCCGTCTTCAACGACCACAGGTACGAAGCATCCGCGTCCGCTAGCAGTGAAAATTTCGGCTCCAATTCCAAATGCCCGTCGCTCCTCACCGCCACGCCCTGCGCCTTGCCCTTCTGAAACTCTTCATATGTGGACTGCCGCCACCGCCGCGTATGCTCCGCCAGCAGGGAAGTAGCCGCGATGCCCGCAAGCACGCACGGCACGATTACGCGATAAAAACGCTTTGTCATAGGAATGTTCACCGGATTTGCAAATTCAATGAGATCAGGCCGCTAACCGGGCCGCCCAGCATGATTGACGATTCGCTGGCCAGCGATTCGCGCAGCACCTGCACGCTGCCTGGTCCCGGCCGCCCATCCACCACGTTAATCTGCGACAACGGCACGTTCGGCAATTCCTTGTCGTCCCACACGAGCGTCGGCGCCGGCACAAACAGTCCCACATACAGCCGGTCGTTGTGCCGTTCGCGATTCATCAACGCGATCAACTGATCCAGCCCATCTGAGCCGCCTCCGCCCGCTATTCCTCCAAACACAAATCCTCGCGAAGCTCGGTTCATCCAGTCCGCATCGCTTATCAGCACCCTCAGCGTCGTTCCGCGCGCCATCTGATCCGGCACGCGCACCGTGGTCTCTTCAATCCGCGCCGCGCCGCGATACGGCCGCAGCAGCACACGCACCTTCAGCGTTTCTCCCGGCGCCGCTTCGCCCTTCTCCAGCCACGCGCTGTCTACCGTGAACGACTGCCGCCCCGGCATACTCTCCACGCGCAGCGTGATGTGCTCCACCGCCGGAATCTCAAAATTATTCGTGAACAGCCGCCCAAAAACGTTCTGTACCACCAGCGCAATCGGCAAACTGTCCGGCGCGATCGTATCCGTTGGCGCAACCGTGTTTTCGATCTGCACCGGCAGGTGGCCTTTCAACCGGATCTCTCCTGTCAGGTGCAGCGTGGTGCCCTCGCCGTACAAATAGTTCTGGCTCACGCCGTTGAACGTCGTCAGCGCCACCAGCAGAGGCGTCAACTTCGGATGATTCACCACTTCAAAATGCAGCTTTCTTTCCGCCCCGCCAATCGCGAACGTCAGGTCCAGCGGAATCATCGCCGGCGGCGGGCCCAACTTGCCCGTCACAGCCGTTAGGTGATCGCCCGTGATGGTTCCAATTGCCCCGCCCATGTTCACAATTTTTGTGGAAGCCAATTCCGAGGAAAGCGTCGTCACCACGCGGCTCCGGGCCATCGGCATCTGCATGTCGCCGAAATTCAGAAATGGATGCCCGCACAAATACACGTTGTCGCCGCGCACCGCGGTCACCGTGCAAGCCGAATTGATCGAGGCGTCCCCCTGCACCAGCACCATCCCGGCCATGTCGCCGGCCCCTAGTTTCCCATCATCCGGCCGCGCCTCCGCGGTCCCGCCTTGTGCAGCCACGAATCCAAAACTCTGCAATTGCGTCGCAAAGGGCTGCAGCGCCGACGGCTGAAATCCGGAAAACACCAGCGGCGTTTCAATCGGCTGCAACGCTGCGCCATTCGCCAAGCCACCTTGGGCCACGGCGGTATTGGGTAATGCGAATTGTCCGATGCCCGCCGTGGTTCCAGCACGCTGCTCTGGCGGATGCAAAATGTCTTCGATTGGCGTCACGCCCGCCAGAGCTTCCTTCGTGAAAACGCCTAGTTTCAGCGACAGCGCCCCGGCCAGTTTCCCGTTCAGATACACGGGGCTGCCGCTCATTCCCGCCACTACGCCCGTGTGTTCGACCTTAGGCCCCTTCAGTTCCACCAGGATGATGGACTGCTTCGGCCCCAGGAAATTTGGCATAACGCCCACGACCACCAGGTCAAACTTCTCCACCTGGTCGCCCGCAAACACCGTGTAGGCATACCCCTGCATCCCGTCCCGCACCTGCGAAAGCGGCAGGATCTCATTCGACTCCGGCTGAGCCGCGGCATGCGGAACGCCCGCAACCACCGCCAAAAACAGAAGTAAATAGGTGAAACGCTGGGAAAGACGAGCCATAGTGAGAGGAACGATCCCCCGAACCGTGAAGCAATGTGAGCGCCCATGATACCGGGCGGGCCACTGGTACGCAATTCAACCGCCCGCGTAGCCGGCCTAGTCCCGAAGGCTTAGACGTTCTATAACTCGATGCGGGTGCAGACCGCTTCAGTTGTGCGCCACTTCCTTAGTGTGGCACGATTATGGAGCCCAAGCTGGGAGGAAGCTAATGTCCGAACCGACAAAAGAAGAGCTGATGGCGCGTATCGCTGAACTGGAGAAAAAAGCCGAAGGCCGTAAAAAGGGCGTCCTGGAATTTCGCGTCGGCGAAAAGGGCGGAGTCAGCGTCTATGGCCTCGGACGCTTCCCGGTCACACTCTATTACGAGCAGTGGATCCGCCTCCTCGACATGGCCAAGGATCTCCGCGAATTCCTCGAAGAAAACAAGCACCGGCTCAAGCTCAAAGAACAGTAGTCGCCGGAGTCCCATCCGTAGGATTGCTTTCGTAAACCATGAGCACGCAGTCCGAAGACCGCCGCGCGCTGTTCCTTATGCTTTCGCTGCTCCTTTTTTTCTGACCGGACCGTTTGTATCCGGTAACCGGATTGGCGAACTCCTGATGGTTTTGCTTTTTTGCTGGATCATGGTTGCGGCCATTCTCGAACTGGCCGCCAACACCCTGTGTTTCAGGGCAGCGATCCCAATGGCCGT
>DATLVJ010000635.1:0-9203 GCA_035577585.1 Candidatus Limnocylindrales bacterium | reverse complement strand
GCAGATTTGCGGTGTCCAGCCGCGGATAATACACCTCCGTCAGAATGCCGCCTTCCAGCGTGAACCAAACATGCGACTGAATTGCAGTCTCCGTTCCGACAGCCTCTTTGCTGCCCGCCGTCCACGTCGGCAACGCCCCGGGCGCACCAGGGGCATTCTGCGCGAAACACGGCGCAATCAGACCGAATTCGAACACAAAAATGGTCAGCCACTTTTTTCTGGATATCAATTTCATAGATTTTCGGTCCGCTGCTAAAATTTGCTGGAATAAAGGGGAGGCGGTCAAACCGCTCCGCCTCCGCCCGGGGTGTGGGGGTTAGAACGTCACTTTCAGGGCCAACTCTAGTTGCCGGAAGGTGAAGGGAATTGTCGATTGAATTTCCCCAAAACCTCCTCCGGTCAAGGACGAGTTCGGGTTTGCAAAGTGCGGCGTGTTCGTCAGGTTGTAAGCCTCCATAATGAATCGGGCTTTGACCCTTTCGGTGACCCCGAAGTCCTTGAAAACGGAAACGTCGATGTTGGAACTGCCAGGACCGCGCAGGATGTCGCGCCCCGAGGTACCAGGCGCGATGTATATGCCAGACCCCGTTTTGGCCGGATTCGCAAAAGCCGCGATGTTGAAATATTCCGCGAGATTGCCGGGATTTACCGTGGGCTTCCCAACCAGGTCCGCGCGAGTGATGTTGCTCACCGTGACGCTGAACGGTTGACCCGCCTGCAGGCTATAGATGCCGTTCACCTGCCAGCCACCGATAGCATAGTTGACCCATTTGGATACGTCGCCGCCCCAACGCTTGCCCTTGCCAAAAGGCAGCTCATAGAGAGAGCTCAAGACGAGGCGGTAAGGCTGATCTTGATTGGACAACGCATGTTCTAGTTTGAAGTTGGTGTAGAGTTGCGGCTGGCAGGTATCGATCGCTCCGCAGGCGTCGTCGATAGTCTTAGACCAAGTGAAGGCTCCCAAGAATTGCAAGCCCTTCATCATTCTGCGCTCATACTGTATTTGTAGGGAGTGATAGTCAGACTTTCCGCGATTGTCCTGAACCGTAATGCTTCCGCCTAGATTCGGGAAGAGCTGCGTTCCGGGCGCAGAATTATACAACTGCTGGTTGGCATTGTAATTCCTGGTGAGGTGGGCTCCGTGCGTTCCAACGTAAGCGATGCTCACCGACTGGTTCACACCAATCTCCCGCTGGATTTGAAGGTTCCACTGAGAAACCTGCGGGGTTAGGTTTGTCGACAGGTCCGCAATCACACTTACTCCAGTCGGAGCCGCAAGGTTCAGGCCCGTGAAATTTCCGCTGGGCAAGGGAGCCGTGGCATTCGTTGCAATCAGCTGGGCTTGCGTGCAGCCGGCAGGAGTGAGCGAACAAGGAAGTGCTCCCGAAAGAGTGATCCGCGCCCCGAAGTCCGGTCCGGCAGCACTATCATAGAGTGCGCTGTTCACCCCCGCAAAAGGAGGATTCTGTGCCAGTTGGTTGGCAATGCCTCCTCGATCGATGAAGTAGAACAATCCGTACCCGCCGCGCACGACGGTCTTGCCGTCGCTTGTGAGTTGGTAGGCAAACCCCGCTCTTGGTCCGAAATTATGGTAGTCGTTGGGAATTAATTGCCGTGAGGCACCGTTGCTTCCAGCAACGATGAGCGCCCCGGTAACAAGATCAAAGTTCGCCTGCCGGTTATCCACTTCAACCGGCCACGTAAGAATGTCGTAGCGCAATCCAAGGTTTATCGTCAGCCGAGGTGTCACGCGAAAATCGTCTTGGGCAAAAAATCCGTTTTCCCAGCTGCGGGTTCCGACCATACCCAGAGGAACTCCATGCTGATAGCCGTCCACAAAACCAGCTAGAATGTCGGAGACTTCGTAATCCGTGTTGACATGGCCTCCTCCACCGCCGGCGCAGCATCCCGAGCCATTTCCCGCCAGCCCAAAATAGCCTTTGCCGTTGTTACCCCGGAAGAGATTCAGTTGGCGCCGAAGAATTGTTCCCCCAACTTTCACAGTGTGCTTGCCCTTTACCCACGTCAGACTGTCGCTGTAGTCAAAGCCTGTTTGTGGGATCAAGTAAGGGCCACCGTCACCCGTATACTGCAGTTGACTGTTGTATCCGCCGATGAGAGCGATACCACCCAGCAGAGGTGTATTGCAGTTAACGATCCCGATTTGCGTGCAGAAATCCACACTGTTGAACGGGTTCAAGTAGCCGTAGTAGGTCCTTACGAAGCCTACACGCACTTCATTCACGAACGATGTGCCCAACGTGCTCGTCAAACCGATAGACGCGCCGTATGGATGGTTGAAGTTCGTGCCGCAACCGAATCCTGCGCAGGAAGGGATGGTGGGGAATAACGTGGTGTGGGTCTGGTCCGTACGTCCCCTGCTAAACCGGCCAAACAGCGAATTCTTACTGTCAATCACATAGTCCGTGCGGATATCAAAATCGTTCCAGTTTTCGATTATCTTCGCGGTGTTCGTGTAGTTGTTGAATAAACTACCGCACGCACTATTCTGCGCATGGGTACAATTGGGCTCGGGAAAAATATTTAGATAATTCTGGCCTACGGTATTGATGCGGTTCGTGGGAATGACGTTGGGGCAGCCCGCGGCGTTCGTGCACTGCGAATTTGCGTTGGCTCCGCTGGTCGTGGCGACGAATTGCGAACCCGTGGTGGGGTCGAGAACCGTAATCGGCATAGGAATACCTGTATCGGTTGGACAGGTGGCGGCTCCCCCGCACAACAGTTCAGAAAAGTCGCCCTTTCTCATTAAATCCGTAGGCACGGTCGCAAAGCCCGTATTGGCGGGCTGTTTCAGGCGAAGTCCCTCGTAATCTCCGAACACGAATAGCTTGTTCTTGAATATGGGCATGCCGAGAGTGCCGCCGAACTGGTTGCGATTGAATCCAGGCGTCGGTGAATGCGGAGACATGAAGAAGTCTTTCGCGTTCAAGTTGGTATTCCGGTTGTACCAGAAGGCGCTGCCGTGAATATCGTTTGTCCCGGACTTAAGAGAGGTGACCACCAGCGCGCCGCCAGCACGCCCGAATTCCGCCGGTGCGACGCTGGTCTGAACCTTGAATTCGTCAATGGCTTCTGCGGGTGGGAAAAAGACGATCGTGTTGACGAGGGATTCGTTGTTGTCAATCCCGTCGAGAATAAAGTTATTGGACTGCGGACGAAGTCCATTGACAGATAGTGACGCTCCGCCCTCCTGTCCGAACCGGAACGTTTCCGCGTTGTTGTTCACGCCGGTCGCTGAATTCGAGCCCGTTGGTATCCCCCGGCTCGCGCCGGGTACCAGCGTCGCCAGTTGGGTAAAGTTTCTTCCGTTCAACGGCAACTCTGTGATCTGACGCCCTTCCACGACTTCGCCGATCGCCGAATCCTGCGAATCGATCACCGGTGATCCTGCTTCTACAGTGATTGTCTCGGTCACATCTCCAACCGCCAGCTGAAAATCCGCGACGCCTACCTGCGCCACCTGCAGCTCCAGCGTCCGCGATACCTTCTTGAATCCTTTTTGCGCGATGTCCACCCGATAATTCCCCGGGGGCAGCGCCGTCACGGTGTAGTACCCCAATTCATTCGTCGTCGCCGTTGAGAGCCGGCCCGTTTCCGTGCTCGTCACGTTCACTGCCGCACCCGAAACCGCGTTCCCTTGCGGATCCGTCACCGTCCCCTGCAGGCGCGCTGTGTCGCCTTGCGCCGCGCACATCGTCGCCGTCGAGAGCGACATCAGCAGGACCATTACCCAATTCCGCATCGCTTTCATCTTCATGCCATGCCCCTTTTCTTCGTGCGAATTGACTCTTGCGCACACCCAGACACCATCAGGCACCAGCCAGTGCTCTCCCCGAACGCCTCTCGACTTGCGTTGGATTGGGACTCCAAAAAACTGGATCCCGAAGTTGCGAACTTCCCATAATAAATGACTGCTGAAATTGGCCACCCGAAACGAGCAACTGCACCCTTGTTGCGCATCAATTTTTCAGATGCTTGGTATTTAAAGAAGTCTCGCCACGTTTGATACTGTTACATCCAGAACCTCTTCCCTTGCAGCGGGTTCCATCGTTTGTTACGTTGTTACAAAGGGATTTTTTGGGCGTTACAGGGGCCGAATGTCTGAAAAGGAGCAATACCTACGCCAGGTTGAGCGGGTCGCTGCCAGCGCCGTTCTTCACGGTTCCGAGTCCCTCTGTAAGCTTCTGCGCTATCTCGCTCACCACGCCATCGAACACCCCGGCACCCCAGTCAAGGAATACCAAATTGCTACAGAGGAGTTCGGCCGCCCCCCTGATTTCGACCCTGCCGTAGATTCCATGGTGCGCGTCCAGGCCGGTCGCCTCCGCTCCAAACTTCTCGAGTACTACGCCGGCGAAGGCGCGGACGACCACGTTCGGATTGAGCTTCCCAAAGGCACCTATACCCTCGCCTTCCACAAGAAAGACGCCGCCACAAGGTCCGATCGTCACTCGCACCCTTCCTCCGAACACCCTCATCAAGTCAACGGCGATGTTTCGCGCGCATGGCTCCTCGCCGTGGTTGTCCTCTCTCTTCTCCTGGCCGGCTCCCTGCTCGCCCTTTTTCTAACTCGCAAGTCCACTCCGACTGCTTTCGCCGGCGATGCCAAACCAAGCCCCGCCGCGTTTCAGACCTTCTGGAAGCCTTTTCTCTCCGGCCCGGAAGAACCATGGGTCGTCTTTAGCAACGCCGCCTTCGTCGGCCGCCCCGAAACCGGCATGCGCTACTTTAATTCCGCCCACGATCCGAAAAGCGTCATCTGGGATCATTACACCGGCGTCGGCGAAGTCATTGCTGTCCACAGCCTCGATCAGGTATTCAGCCTGCTGCATCGCAACGTCCGCGTGAAACGCGGCAGTCTTTTCTCTCTCGATGACGCCCAGAATACCGACCTGATTTTCGTCGGCTCGCCGTCCGAAAACCTCAATCTCCTGGAAATTCCCGGCACCCGCGAATTTGTCTTTCAACGCGTGCCCGATGGACCGCGCAAAGGTGACTTGGCCGTTTTTAACCTCCATCCGCAACCCGGTGAACAAAAATCCTACCTCGCCTCTCCGTCCGATGCCCTCCTCACGGAAGATTACGCCTTGCTCGCCTTCATCCCCGGTCTCAATCCCTCGCGCTCCGTCATGATCATTGCCGGCACCACCACCTTCGGAACCCAGGGCGCTGTCGAATACGCCTGCCGCGAAAAATCCGTTCAGGAACTCCTTCTGCGCCTCTCCGTATCCGACACCGGCGAACTCAAGCCATTTGAGGCCCTGCTTCACGTGAAAATCGCTAAAGGCGTTCCGGTCGAAACATCCCTCGTCTCTCTCCGCAAAGTCGCCTCTCCCTGATTTTCCGCGGCCAAAAACGTAACCTTTCTTCCACTGGTTCATCTCAGTTTTCGGATTGTGATAAAGTTCCCGGAAGGTGCATCCCGCCCGGGTTAACCGGATTAAGAGGTACGCCAAATCGCCGGTTTTTGAAGTACAATGCCCTCGCTTCCTGCCGAGCGGTGTCCCCGGCCATCGTCCCTCTTCCGTGGGCATCCCGTTTTTCCTGCGAAGGAGTCTTTGTGAGCCAGCAAACTGCTGTACCTCAGCAAACTTTAGATCAGCTTTGCATCAACACGATTCGCACGCTTTCCATTGACGCCGTGCAGCAGGCCAACTCCGGCCATCCCGGCGCTCCCATGGGTCTGGCCCCCGTGGTCTACTCACTCTGGCAGAATTTTCTTCGCTACGATCCCGCCGATCCTCTGTGGCCCAATCGCGATCGTTTCGTCCTCTCCGCCGGCCACGCTTCGATGCTCCTCTATTCCACCATGCATCTCGCCGGTGTTCGCGCCGTAAATAAAGCCGGCGAAGTCCAAAAAGAACTTTCCGTTTCGATGGACGAAATCAAGCGCTTCCGCCAACTCGGCAGCCGCACTCCCGGTCATCCGGAATCGCATATCACCACCGGCGTTGAAACCACCACCGGCCCCCTCGGCCAGGGCATCGCCAACAGCGTTGGCATGGCCATCGCGGGAAAATGGCTCGCCGCCAATTTCAATCAGCCAGGCTTCGAACTTTTCAATTTCAATGTCTACGCCGTCTGCGGCGATGGCGACCTGATGGAAGGCGTCGGCGGTGAAGGCGCTTCTCTCGCAGGACATCTCGGCCTTTCCAACCTCTGCTGGATTTACGACAACAATCGCGTCACCCTCGATGGCCCCGCCAGCTGGTCCTTCAGCGAAGACATGATGACGCGCTTCGTCGGCTACGGCTGGAATGTCACTCGCGTCAGTGACGCGAACGATCTCCTGCAACTCTCCCGCGGCTACAAAACTTTTCTTAGCACCACTGACAAGCCCACCCTGATCGTCGTCGACAGCCACATCGGCTACGGCTCCCCGCACAAGCAGGATTCCTACGAAGCCCACGGCGAACCCCTCGGCGAGGCCGAAGTAAAACTCGCGAAGCAAAATTACGGCTGGCCCGAAGACGCCAAGTTCCTCGTTCCCGACGGCGTCTACCAGAATTTCCAGAACGGCGTCGGCGCTCGCGGCAACGAAGAGCGCACCAAGTGGAACGCCTTATTCGCCGAATACTCCAAGAAATTCCCCGAACTCGCCACGCGCCTGAACAAAATGCAGAAGCGTGCCCTCCCCGACGGCTGGGACAAAAATCTACCGAACTTCCCTGCCGACCACAAGGGCATGGCCACCCGCGAGAGTTCCGGCAAAGTCTTAAACGCACTGGCCCAGAATATCCCTTGGCTTGTCGGCGGCTCCGCCGATCTCGCCAAATCCAACAAGACCAATCTTGTCTTCGAAGGCGCCGGCGATTTCTTCACCAACGAATTCAAGGGCCGCAACATCCACTTCGGCGTCCGCGAACACGGTATGGGCGCCGCCGTCAACGGCCTCACTCTCTCCGGCTTGCGCGGCTTCTCCGCCACCTTTTTCAACTTCAGCGACTACATGCGCGCCAGCATGCGCCTCGCCGCCCTGATGGAAATTCCCGTCCTCTTCATTTTTACCCACGATTCCATAGGCGTCGGCGAAGACGGCCCCACCCACCAGCCCATTGAACAACTCGCCTCTCTCCGCGCCATGCCCAATATGCTCGTCCTTCGCCCCGGTGACGCCAACGAGGTCACCGAAGCCTATAAAGTCGCCGTCCAGCACTCCCACGGCCCTTCCACTCTCGTCTTCAGCCGCCAACCGATGCCTACCATCGACCGCACAAAATATGCTCCCGCTTCCGGCGTTGCCAAAGGCGCCTACGTTCTCGCCGACGCCGACGGCGGCAAGCCCGAAGTGATCCTCATGGGCACTGGCACTGAACTCCAGCACTGCGTCGCCGCCTACGAAAAACTCAAGGCCGAGGGCATCAAGGCCCGCGTCGTCAGCATGCCCTGCCTCGAACTCTTCGACCAGCAGGATGCAGCGTACAAGGAAAGCGTTCTGCCCTCCGCCGTCACCGCGCGCGTCTCCATCGAAATGGCCGCCACCCTCGGCTGGGATCGCTACGTGGGCCCCAAAGGCAAAATCATTGGCATGCGCTCGTTCGGCGCCTCCGCTCCGCTAAAAGATCTTTTGCCAAAATTTGGGTTCGGGCCGGACTATGTCGTCTCTGCCGCGAAGCAACTCCTCGGAAGGTAACTCGACTATGAAAGTTGTCATCGGTTCGGATCACGCGGGTTTTCAGATGAAAAACGCCATGGGCGTCTTGCTGGCCTCCCTAGGCCATCAGGTCCTCGACGTCGGCGCCTACAATGAAAACCCCTCCGACTATCCCGATTTTGCCGAGGCCGTTGGGAAGGCCGTTCTCGACGGCCGCGCCGAACGTGGCGTCCTCATCTGCGGCAGCGGCGTTGGCGCCACTGTCGCCGCCAACAAGCTTCGCGGCATTCGCGCCGGAATGTGTACGGACACCTATTCCGCCCACCAGGGCGTTGAGCACGACAACATCAATATCCTCGTCCTTGGCTCCCGGATCACCGGCGAAAAGGTCGCCGAAGAGCTCGTCCGCTCCTACATGGGCGCAAAATTCACCAACGAGGAGCGCCACGTCCGCCGCCTCGCCAAGGTGCAGGCTCTCGAGGAAAAGTTTTGCAAGTGAAATCCCACGCCCCCTGCCGCGCAGGAGCGTAGAATCGCTGTTACGGCCCGTTTGAAACTACAAGGAGAAGTGTTATGACAACCTCAGCAACTGTTCCAAATACCGGAAGCCAATCCTCCGCCAATCCCCTCAAAGGCCTCCTCGCCTACGGCCAGTCTCCCTGGATGGACTACATCCGCCGCGACCTGCTCACCGGCGGCGGCCTGCAGAAAATGATCGCCGAGGACGGCCTCCGCGGCATGACCTCGAACCCGGCAATCTTTGAGAAGGCCATCACCAGCAGCAACGTCTACGACGACATACTTTCTTCCCCCGACTCCAAAAGGCTCGATGCCAAGGGCGTGTACGAAAGAATTGCCATTCGCGACGTCCAGGACGCCTGCGACCTTTTCAAAAACGTCTATGCGGAAACCAAACGCCGCGACGGCTATGTCAGCCTTGAGGTTTCCCCGTTCCTGGCCAGCGACACCAAAGGCACTATCGAAGAAGCTCGCCGCCTCTGGAAAGCCGTCGCTCGCGAAAACATCATGATTAAGGTTCCCGCCACTCCCGAAGGTGTCCCCGCCATCCGCCAGCTCCTCGAAGATGGCCTGAACATCAACATCACATTGCTCTTCGCGCAATCCGCCTACGAGCAAGTGGCCGAAGCTTTCCTCGCGGCTCTCGAGGCGCGTGCTGCCAAAGGCCAGGACATCAGCCACATCGCCAGCGTCGCC
Organism: Candidatus Limnocylindrales bacterium; assembly: GCA_035577585.1. GTDB lineage: Bacteria > Acidobacteriota > Terriglobia > Acidiferrales > UBA7541 > Acidiferrum. The sequence continues at coordinate 373 of DATLVJ010000635.1, read as the reverse complement.
AGCTTCTTCGTCAGCCGCATTGACACTCTGGTCGACGGCACAGTGGATGAAAAGCTCAAGTCCGCCTCTGACCCCACTCAAAAGGCTCTGCTCGAAACCATCCACGGCAAAGTGGCTATCGCCAACGCCAAGCTCACCTACAAGAAATATCAGGAACTTTTCGGCAGCCCGCGCTGGCAGGTTCTTGCCGCCAAAGGCGCCCAGACCCAGCGGCTTCTCTGGGCCAGTACCAGCACGAAAAATCCCAAATATCGCGATGTCCTCTACGTCGAAGAACTCATTGGCGCGGATACCGTCGACACCATTCCGCCCGCCACCTTCGACGCCTTTCGGGATCACGGCAAACTTCGCCCCAGCCTCACCGAAGACCTCG
>DATLVJ010000634.1:0-2306 GCA_035577585.1 Candidatus Limnocylindrales bacterium | reverse complement strand
GCCGGTTTTGATCTGGCCGCGGCGCTCGGCGCCAATGGCGGCTTGCTGCTTTTCAAGCTCCATTTCGTAGAGGCGTGAACGAAGGACGCGCATGGCCTTGGCGCGATTCTTAATCTGGGATTTCTCGTCCTGCTGAGAGACCACGAGCCCGGAAGGCAAGTGGGTGATGCGCACGGCGGAGTAGGTGGTGTTGACGGACTGACCGCCGGGGCCGGACGAGCAGAAAGTGTCGATGCGCAAATCCTTGGCTTCGATTTTGATGTCGATTTCGTCGGCCTCCGGAATAACGGCGACCGTGGCGGCGGAGGTGTGGATGCGGCCCTGGGTTTCAGTGGCCGGGACGCGCTGCACGCGGTGGACGCCGCTTTCGTACTTCAGCTTGGAATAAACTTTTTTGCCTTGGATGGCGGCGACGATTTCTTTTACTCCACCCATTTGGGCGGGTGAGCTTTCCATGACTTCGAGTTTCCAGCCCTGGGATTCGGCGTAGCGCGAGTACATGCGGAAGAGGTCGCCGGCGAAAATGCCGGCTTCGTCCCCGCCGGTGCCTGCGCGAATTTCGAGGATGATGTTTTTGTCGTCGATGGGGTCATGGGGGAGGAGAAGAAGTTTTAGCTCGCGCTCGGTTTGTTCTTTGCGAATTGCCAGGAGTTTTTCTTCCTCCTGGGCCATGTGGCGCATTTCGGCGTCTTCGGATTCGACGACCATCTGATGGGCGCCGGCGAGGTCCTTTTCAATTTGCTTGAACTCCCGGTGTTTGTTGACGATGGCTTCGAGATCGGCGTGCTGCTTGGCGAGCTTCTGGAAACGCGCGGTATCGGTGACGACCTCAGGAGTAGAGAGTTCCTGGGTCATCTCCTGGTAGCGGGCGTCGAGCTGATCGAGTTTTTCGGAAAGCGTGAGAGCGGCCATTGGGATTCCTTCTCTCCATGAGATTTGGGTCACCGGAGAGGGGTGACTGGTGATTGGTGACTTGTGACTGGTGAAATGCCGATGGCACCCGGGCGGGCGCGAGACTGGGGACGGCTAATGGAAGAAGGAGTGCATGTTCTGCAGCTAGTATAGCAAAAGTGGCTGGAGAATTTGATGCGGGAGGGGTGCGCTTGGTTTTGGCTGGATCGGGATGAATGCGGCAATTAGTGATATGGCGACCTTCGGAAAGGCGCCCGCCTCGGAAGGCGGCCGCTACATCTGGATTGCTCGGGGTGGGCGGGTGTACTACGATGCGATTTGGAGTTGGTTGGAAAGACTCAGGGTTACGCGCTGGGCCACCTGAAGGTGGCCGCTACAATGGCAAGAGGGTGGCGGAATGAGTGAAGCGGTACGAGCGGCGTTGGAAAATTGGGTGGAGGGGCTGGCGGAAAGCGCGCCGAAGACGGATGCGGGATTTTTGTGGGATTTCTGGTATCCGGCGTTGCGGAGCGAGGAGATTTACGGGAAGAACCTGGCGAAGGCGATGTTGCTGGAAGTGCCGCTGGTTCTTGGAAGAACGAGCGAGGGGAAGGCGTTCGCAATGCGGGACGCGTGCCCACACCGGGGGATTCCGCTTTCGTATGGGCATTTTGACGGGAAGAATCTGCAGTGCAGCTATCACGGGTGGGAGTTTGAAGCGTGCAGCGGGCGATGCGTGGAGATTCCGTCGCTGACGAGTCACGACAAGCTAAAGGTGGATCGGATCAACGCCGCGCATTTTCCATGCGAAGAGCGTGATGGATATGTCTGGGTGTACATGAACGCGCCTGGCACTCGGTTGCCGGAAAAATTGGCGATGGCGCCGGAACTGGAGAAGTTCAGCGCAAAGTTCAAGATCACATGGTTGGAGTGCGAACTGCCTTCGCACATCGATCATGGAATTATCGGATTGATGGACCCGGCGCACGGGCCATTTGTGCACCAATCGTGGTTCTGGCGGAGCAAGGCCAGCATTCACGAGAAGGCGAAACAGTTTGAGCCGATTCCGAACGGGTTCCGGATGAGCCCGCACCAGCCGAGCGCGAACAGCGCGCCGTACAAGTTGCTGGCGAAAATGACAGGCGAGACGGTGACGACGACAATTGATTTTGTGCTGCCGAATATCCGGACGGAGATCGACCGGAGCGGGAAGCTGTGGTTTTCGAGCCGGGCGACGGTGACGCCAGTGCGGCGGGATTTGTGCCGGATCGATTTTGTGGCAGCATGGAATTTGCCGTTTCCGGTTTCGATCTTTCGGATTTTCGCGAAGATATTTTTGCGGCAGGACCAGGAGACGATGATTCAGCAGTCAGAAGGATTGAAACACAATCCACGTTTAATGCTGATTGACGATG
>DATLVJ010000633.1:0-3449 GCA_035577585.1 Candidatus Limnocylindrales bacterium | reverse complement strand
CCTACCGAACACGTCTGCATGATGGGCAAGCGCGCGCCTGGAATAGTCAAAAACGAATCATCGGCGTATTGTCAGGCAGTCAGAGCGGAAAAACGACCTATGGCCCGTTGTGGCTCAAGCGAGAAATCACCAACAAAGGCCGCGGTGACTATCTCGCGGTGACGGCGACGTATGACCTGTTCAAGTTGAAGATGCTGCCGGCGCTGCGCGAGACATTCGAGCAGGTCTACCAGTGCGGTCGCTATTGGTCCGGTGACCGCGTCATGGAGATTGCCAACCCGCAGGGCGATTTTCTGGCAATCCGCTCCGATGATCCTATGTGGGCGCGGATCATTCTTCGCTCTGCCGATAGCGGCGGTGGCTTGGAATCAGCGACCGCGAAGGCCGCGTGGCTGGACGAGGCCGGGTTGCCCACATTCAACAGCGACACGCTGGATGCGATCTACCGCCGGCTCTCCTTGTCTCGCGGGCGAATCCTCATCACGACGACGCCTTACAACACGACCGGTTGGCTCAAGCAGCGAATTTACGATCCGTGGGTAGCCGCCAAACAGCAACACGATGAAATCGACATCGTCAATTTCGACAGCATCACCAACCCCAGATTCCCGCTTGAGGAATACGAGCGGGCGCGTCGCGACATGCCGCGTTGGAAATTCGAGATGTTCTATCGCGGCATCTTCACCCGTCCCGCCGGGCTGATTTACGACAACTTCGATCCACTCCGTCATGTCGTGCCGCGCTTCGCGATCCCCGAGCATTGGCCGCGATTCCTTGGGTTGGACTTCGGCGGCGTCAACACGGCTGCGGTATTCTTCGCCGGGGAGCGGACGGAGAAGAACGAGCCGACAGGCCGCTACTTTGCATACCGGGAATATTGGCCCGCGGCCGATCCGGCGCAGCGAGCCCAGCGGAGCGCGGCGGAACACAAGGCGGCACTGTGCAAGGACGAACCGCGGCTACCGACCTGTATCGGCGGTTCGCGATCTGAAGGGCAATGGCGCCTAGAATTCGCGCATGCCGGCATATCAATCTTGCCGCCGATCGTGACGGACGTGGAGGTCGGCATCAACCGCATGTACAAGCTGATCGCGAATGACCAGTTGTTTGTCTTCGATGACTTGACTCACTTCCTGGACGATTTGCAGAATTATTCGCGGACGTTGGATGAGGCCGGGGAGCCGCTGGACGAGATTGACGATCAGAGCAGCTACCATTTGGTCGATTGTGCCAGATATTTCGCGCAATACGCGGTTGCGATCGGTCAGCGGCAAGAGGTGTACTTTTTGGGCCGGTGAGAACCATTTCGCGAACGAGCGGCATTAGCCATCACCTCGCGAATGAAGGCCGACAGCGTTTGCGATTCGCACGCGGCGGCATCGGTCCATTGCTGATGTTGCTTCGGTGTAATCTGGACGATGACCTGTTTCAAGCCTTTCCGGCGCGCGTAGCCGGCGCCGGTGGATTTCTTCGGTTTCATTGTCAGATTCTCCCTTGCATCCACTGATCCGCAACCCACATGACGAATGCGAGCGCGGCACAGATGGGCATGGCAAAGAGCAGCATTGCGAAGATGTCCATGTCAGGTCCGTTTTGCTTTGGTGAGATCAGGAACGGGAAGCGTTTTGCCAACGTCCAGCGGTTCGCCGTCGAGCAGGCGTTGTAATGAGTCGCCGCCTGTGTCGGATGCCCATTGCAGCGCAACCGACATGCCCATCAGGACTGTCTTTTGCAGGTCGGACAAATTTGGATTGGCGTAGATGGTCTCGGAAACCCGCTTCTTGGCCATGAGAAGATCAGCGTATGATTTCACAATCAACCTCCCGTTGCCTTAGCGATCGCGGCGCGGGCCGCGTCGAACTCATCTGTTTTTCGGTCAGCGACTCTCACGACGGCTTGTAGTGCCGCGAGCAAATCCGGGGCGGCAGCGATCAGTCGCGCATTCGCTCTGGCCTCTTGCTCCGTTCCGCCGAATACGTCGAGGTCGCAGATATTGGGGCCGCGGATTCCTTCATAGCGCACATATCGACCAGCTGGGCTGAGCGTCGAAGGTCCAGGTGTGTGGCTCATGATTCATCCCTCAGTTCGAGAATCCCCTAGCGGCCTTCGGTCCCTTAGCACCAGTCCACGACGTCCCGTCAAGGATCGCGGCGCGGGTGCATCCGTCGGCCGCTAAGGGTGGATCGTTTGATTCAGGATGACAATATTCGTGCGGCCCACTTTTCCAAACCAGCGTCGGTCTTGAACGTGCCACGAATGCCGGTGATTGTCTCGCCGCAGTTGACGTAAAGAGTCGCCGTCCATCGACTCGTTTCATCATTGCGAAAGGCAATCACTTGGCGGCTTCCACTCACGATTACTTTCCGATTGCTCATCTCATTTCCCCGGTTCGTGTTTCGTTCAACTGCTTCAAACGTCGATCACTTCTTCCGTCCACACACTGCGAATCTCAGCAACGATCCAAGGAGCCAGAAACGGAATGGCCACACACCCAAGGGCCAGCACCACAGTAATTCCGATTTTCGTGAACATGGTTGACTCCGTGTTTCGTTGCCTTACTTCTAACCTTATCCTACACGGAATCCTATAACTGTCAATCCTATAATTCCGCGTGCGTGCGAAATATCTCAGCGGTCGCGTGAAATGCCCAAGAATTATAGGATTTTTGAGGCAAGAAAAATTTAGGATTTTTCTTCAGTATTCGCCAATTCACCGGCAAGCGCGGCTGCGGGCGCACTGACCCCGCCGAAGCGGAGTCAGATTCGCAAGACTCACCGTATAAGCGGGAGCGAGCGACTGCCCGATAGCGTTCTTGTTATCGCGGTCCAATCGAGTTACACCCTTCGCCGCGCCCCTAGCCGATTCGTGGAATCGACCCCAGGCTGTCTTTAGCCGTGCTCGCTGGAGCCGGGGAGCAAAGTTCGTATGCGGCGCGCAATGATGCGCGCCGCGTGAGGTGCGCCACACTCGCCCCGTTCGCCGAGTCTACAGATCGTCAACCCGCGAGGCGTCGGCAGTGGCCGTTAGCCGATCGAATTCTTGTCGCTGCGAACTGCAGGAAGATTTTACAGAAAACGGGTTCGACACTCCGTTGATGTTGCTATCGTTTGCGAATTCGTTGTCCGCGATTTCGACCGCTGTAATATCGGTGCAATCGTCTCGCGGCGGTGCCATGCGTTCGTCGTCGCTTATCAGCAGGAATGCAGTCAAGGTGTGCAATCGCGATCATCATTTCCCAACCGTCATCGCGACCGGATAAGGTCGCGTGTGTCCCGGCGGAATTGAGCTGGCGTTTCGGAAATGAAATCTGTATTGTCGTTTTGTGAGGCTGCCATTTTGTCGCGCCAATTCGTCGGACATAGCATGGCGTGCCGGCAAGCACGGTATAGAGATCCACGGAAGAAACTCCGGTATCACTTGTTTTCGAGGATTGACGATCCGACGTGCTT
>DATLVJ010000632.1:0-6033 GCA_035577585.1 Candidatus Limnocylindrales bacterium | reverse complement strand
ACGCGGCGGCCGGCGATTTTGTAGTTCCCTTCCAGGATGATTTTTACGGCTTGGGTGTAGATGCGATGCTCCTCTTTCAGGATGCGCTCGGAGAGTGTGTGCTCGTCGTCGGAATCGAGAACGGGGACGGCGGCTTGCAGGATGATGGGGCCGGCGTCGAGATTTTCGTCGACAAAATGGACGGTGCAGCCGGCGAATTTGACGCCATAGTCGAGGGCCTGCTTTTGGGATTCCAGGCCGGGGAAGGAGGGGAGGAGAGACGGATGGATATTTAGGATGCGCTGGGGAAAAGCCGCTACGAAGAACGGAGAGAGGAGGCGCATGTAGCCGGCTAGGCAGATGAGATCGACTTTGTGTTCGCGGAGAACGGCGGCAACCTGGCGGTCGTAGGCTTCGCGTTCGAGGCCTTTGGAGGGGATGGAGCGGGCGGGAATGTTGCGGGCGGCAGCGCGTTCGAGGCCGGGGGCGCCGGGTTTGTTGCTGACGACGATGGAGATTTCGGCATTGGGAATGCGGCCGGCGGAGACACTATCGGCGAGGGCTTCGAAGTTGGAGCCGCGACCGCTGAGGAGAACGCCGATGCGATGAGTCATGAATAGAAAACTTAACACAGGTATGGGGGGTGGCAAAATTTAGGGGAGAGAAAAGAGGGGACTTAACGCAGAGTCCGCTGAGGAAGCGCGCAGAGGTCGCTGAGAAGAGGCGGTTGTTCCGTCGGCCGTGCGTTGAGTTGAGGTGTTGCCGCGGTCCCTCCACTTCGCGACCCGGCGCGCCAAACATTGGCGCGAAAGAAAATGCCGGGCCGCTTCGGTCGGGATGACAAGAGTTTCTGTGAACATTCTTGGTTAGTGTTTGGGAGGGGGGACGGCCTGGGCGAAGGTGATGAAGTGGCCGCCGGGATCCTGGACGCTGAATTCGCGCATGCCGTAAAAGGCGGTGCGAACGGGCATGACGAGTTTGACGTCTTTCATGGCGGCGAGGACGGCGTCCAGATTGTCGACTTCCATGTAGAGATAGCTGGGGCCCTTGCCGGCGGTGGCGGCAACTTCTTTGGGGGCGTCTTTTTCGACGCTGGCGTAGGTCTGGTACATCACTTCGGCAGCGCCTTTCTGGAAGGCGACAAAACCGAGTTTGTTGCCGTCGGGGACTTCGATGGTTTTGGTGAAGCCGAGGCGGTCGACCCAAAAGGGGATGACCGGCTCGATGTCCTTGACGAGCAGGACGGTGGTGAGGCGTTTCACGTTCATGGGATTTTTCTCCTGAGATGGGATGGATTGCGCGGAAAAGAACGTCGAAGCAACCACGAGAGCGGCCACGGTGAACGGAAAATGTCGCATGGTGCAGATTCTCCTTGACGGGACCACTAGTCTTAATTAGACTAGATAAGGATAGGGGGCGGGAAATTCGAAGTCAAGGAGATTTTTATGGCAACGACATCCAGCGACCGGGGCAGGCAATTGGGCGACTTGATCTCGATCGGGCCGGCGATGCTGAGGGATTTTGCACAGCTGAAGATTCACAGCGTGGCGCAACTGGCGCGGCAGAATCCACGACGGATGTATGAGCGGCTGAACCGCTTGAGCGGGCAGCGCCAGGATCCCTGCGTGCTGGACACGTTTTGCGCGGCGGTAGCACAGGCGAAGAATCCGCGACTGCCGGCGGAGCAATGCCAGTGGTGGTACTGGAGCAAGAAGCGCAAGTCGGGGAAGAAATGAAGAAGGAATGGAAAGCGGAGGCGCAGAAAGCGCAGAGTTACTCCCGGAAAAAGAAAAAGGGGCGCGGCGCGGGCAGGAGATTGGAGTTGACGACGCCGGATCTGGTGCTGCTGAGCTTGTTGGCGGAGCGGCCGATGCACGGGTATCAGGCGAATCTGGAGTTGGAGAGGCGGGAGATCCGGGATTGGGCGGGGATTTCGCGGCCGCAGGTTTATTACTCGCTGGAAAAATTGGCGCGGGCGGGATTGATCCGGGGTTTGGAAACGGGTGAACCGGCAGCGGGGCCGGAGCGGAGCGCGTTCGAAACTTCCGCGAAGGGCAAGGCTGCGCTTGCGGAGGCGCTCGAGCGTGGGGAGTGGACCACCCAGCGGGAAAGGCCGGCGTTTCTGACTTGGGTGGCGCTTTCGTGGCAGGCGCGGCCGGGGGTGTTTGAGAAACAGTTGGAGCGGAGGAGGGAGTTCCTGGAGAAGGAAGTTTTGCGGGAGAAGGAAGTGCTGGCGTCGATTCTCGAAGAGGTGGGCCATCCTTATCACGAGGCGGTGTGGATGGTGGGATTCATGATCGAGCAGTTTCAGATGGAATTGGAGTGGTTGAAGAGAGTGGCGCGGGAATTGCCGAAGAGAGGGCGAGCGCGGCGGCCGAGTTATGCGGTGTGAGGAGAAGTGCGGAAATCCGCAGCCGGTTATAGATTCAGAGCGCCGGAATAGATCAGGCGGGCTTTGCCGGTGTCGCCACGTTCGATGCGGCCAATGCGGAAGAATTTTTCGCGGCGGCGTTTCAGGTCGGCTTCGGCTTCTTTGACGTGGTCGGAAGGGACGATGACGATCATGCCAACGCCCATGTTGAAGGACTGGAGAAGTTCGTCGGAGTCGATTTCGCCCAGTTTGGCGAGATATTTGAAGATCGGCGGGATGGGCCAGGCGTCGAGGTCGATGATGGCTTTGACGCCGCTGGGGAGAACGCGGGGAAGATTGCCGGGAATGCCGCCGCCGGTGATATGGGCGAGGGCCGAGATCCAACCTTTGTTGAGAAGATTTTTGAGGGCGGGGGCATAACAGAGATGCGGCTTCAGGAGTTCGGCGCCGATTTTGTTGCCGACTTCGGCGACGTAGGTGTCTGGCTTGAGCTTGGCGACTTCGAAGGCGAGCTTGCGGGCGAGGGAGTAGCCGTTGGTGTGCAAGCCGGCGGAGGGAAGGGCGAGGAGCGTGTCGCCGGGCCTGACGTTTTTCCCGGTGAGAATGTTTTTGCGTTCGACGATGCCGACGATAAAGCCGGCGAGATCGTATTCACCCACGGGATAAAAGCCGGGCATTTCGGCGGTTTCACCGCCGATGAGGGCGCAGCCTGCTTTGCGGCAGGCGCGGCTCATGCCGTCGACGAGCTGTTCGATGACATTGGGTTCGAGCTTGCCCATCGCGAGGTAGTCGAGGAAGAATAGCGGCTCGGCGCCCTGGACCAAAATGTCGTTGACGCAATGATTGACGAGATCGCCGCCGACGGTGGAGTGAACTCCCATGGCCATGGCGATTTTCAGTTTGGTGCCGACGCCATCGGCGCTGGAGACGAGAACCGGTTCCTTGAATTTTTTGTGATCGAGGGAGAAGAGCGCGCCGAATCCACCGATGCCGCCAAGTACGGCGGGCGTGAAGGTGCGGCTGGCGAGATGGCGGATGCGCTGCTTGGCGTCATCGGCTACGGCGATATTGACTCCGGCATCGGCGTATTTCATGGTGAGAAGCCTCGACGATTCGATGCGTGACGCTGGAACTGGCGGTGTGGCTTGCCGGGTCAAAACCTGCGGGTCGGTGGGAGGCCGCGAGGTAAAGGTGCGCGACAGAGGTCACACTGTGGGCAGAACGTAAAATCAAAACCACGGCCCGCCTCAGAAGGACGGGCCCTACACAGAATAAAACAAATCCGAGAAGAAAAAGCGCCCGCCTCGGAAGGCGGCCGCTACAACAGCAAGATTTTAGAACACATGGAACAGCCTGCGCCAGCGGATGGTGCCGGGATGAATGATGGCGTTTCCGTAAGCGAGGAAGCGCGCGCCAATGTCGCCGTTCCAGGCGTCGCGCGGGGCGTCGAGCGACATATAAATGAGCACCGGCGTACCGAGAATATCATTGCGCGGCACGCAGCCCCAATAGCGGGAGTCTAGGGAATTTTCGCGGTTGTCGCCCATCACGAAGTAGCAGTCCTTGGGTACGGTGAAAGGCAACCCAGTGAACGGGGCGATGAGCTGCGAGCGGCCGGGAGGTTCGCTGCGGCCGATCGTGTAATTCTCGGCGAGTCGTTTTCCGTTGATCCAAACGCCGCCGTCGCGGACGTCGACGGTTTCACCGGGGAGGCCGATGACGCGCTTGACGTAGTCTGGCTGCGCGGGATCGAAGGGCGGTTTGAAAATGACGATCTGCTGGCGTTTGGGATCGCGCCAGAGAGGAATATGGACGTTGGTGAATGGAATACCGGCGTCGTAGCCGATGCGGCTCATGATGAGGTGGTCGCCGATTAGCAGGGTGTTTTCCATGGAGCCGGAAGGAATGACGCGAGCCTGGCCAAGTGTGCCATTGATGAGCATGAAGGCGAGGATGACCCAGAACCAGGCGATAACTTCGCTTTTGACCTTGGCGCTCATGGAGGCGTCGGCTTCCTTGGCGGGAGCGCCGTTCTTCGTTTTCACTTTGATTGCGTCAGCTTTCACGATTCACCTTAGCGAGCGATAGAGCGAGATCACTATTCTAGCAGGTAGCCTGACCGGCCTAAAGGCCGGCCATCCCGGTGCGGCACGCGGGACGCAAAAAGTGCGCTCCATGGCCGCTTCGCGGCTTCAGAAGGTTTCTAAAAGCCGTTTCCAGCGAATCTCGCCTGGATGCAGTATGGCACTTCCGTAGGCGCGGAAGCGTTCGACGATATCGCCATTCCATGCGTCGCCGGAGGCATTCACGGACATGTAGATCGCCAGCGGCGTACCGAGAATGGCGCTGCGCGGGACGCAGCCCCAGAAGCGGCTGTCGTAGGAGTTGCCGCGGTTGTCACCCATCACGAAATATTGATTTTCCGGAACGGTCAGAGGCGCTCCGTGAAATGGAGGGAGCAGTTCATAGTGCGAAGGAAGTTCGGTTGGACCGGTGGTGTAGTTTTCCTGCAACTTCGCGCCATTGATCCAGACGGAGCCGTCGTGAATATCGATCTTGTCCCCCGGCAAGCCGATGACGCGCTTGATGAGATCGGGCTGGTCTGGCTTACCGTAGGGCGGGCGAAAAATAACGATCTGGAGCCGCTTGGGATTTCGCCACAGGGGAACATGAATGTGGGTAAAAGGGATTCCGGCGTCGTAGCCGACGCGGCTCATGATGAGGTGATCGCCGACGAGCAGGGTGTTTTCCATGGAGCCGGAAGGGATGACGCGAGCTTGGCCGAGAGCGCCGTTGACGAGCAGGAAGACGAGACCGATCCAGAACCAGGCGAGGATTTCTTTTTTGATCCTGGTGCTGATGGAGGCGTCAGATTGTTGCGCCGCGCCGTTTTTGGATTTTTGTTTGGTTGCGTCAGCTTTCACGATTCACCTTCATCTGCTTGATCGGCCTTGTCTCTATTTTAGAACGTATTTGGAGTTGGCAGTTTTTTCCGATTCCGGCGATGCCTGGGGTCGACCGCGGTCCCGGCTCCAGACGATACGGCGCCCGCTTCTGAAAGCGGCCGCTACAACACCGAGAGGGGCCACCTAAAGGTGGCCGCTACAGGCCTCACGTTTCATGTTCTACCGCTACTGGCTCGGTTGTCTTTCCATTGGAAGAGGATTCGCGGACTTCGAGTTGGACCAGGTCTGTTGGATAGTTGCCTGTGTAGCAAGAGGTGCAGAATTTGCCTTCGGTGTCGTTGACGGACTGCCTGAGGCCACCGAGGGAGAGATAGCCGAGAGAATCGGCGCCCAGATACTTGCAGATCTGTTCCGGTGTGTTGGAAGAGGCGATTAGCTCTTCTTTTGTGGGCGTATCTACGCCGTAGTAGCAGGGAGAGATCGTGGGCGGACAACTGATGCGCATGTGGACTTCTTTGGCGCCGGCTTCGCGCATCATGCGGACGAGCTTGCGGCTGGTGGTGCCGCGGACGATGGAATCGTCGACGAGGACGACGCGTTGCCCGGCGACGAGTTCGCGGACGGGATTGAGCTTCAGTTTGACGCCGAAATTGCGGATGGCTTGGGACGGCTCGATGAAGGTGCGGCCGATATAGTGATTGCGGATGAGGCCCATTCGGAAAGGAATTTTGGATTCGAGCGAATAGCCGATGGCGGCGGGGACGCCGGAGTCGGGGA
>DATLVJ010000631.1:0-9421 GCA_035577585.1 Candidatus Limnocylindrales bacterium | reverse complement strand
CCGCCGCCCAGGCTGTAGCTGAATTCCGTCCGGTTCGGATTTCCACCGCCATTCGAATCGTGCGTGAAGCCCACGCTCGCCGCCGCGTAAGGGCGCAACCTGTGGCTGCTGTCGCGGAACGTATATTGAAATCCGAACTGGTATTGATCGATGTCGGAGTTGTACGCCTTGAAGTACGTTTCATCGATAATCTGCCGCGCGCTGTACGAGGTGTTGTTGCGGTCCCACATGAACTCGGTTTGAAAATTCTCGGTCAGGTTATAGCCCAAAAATGTTCCGTAAGAAGTGGCCTCGTTGGCTCGCAGCTTATCGATCGGATTGGTGATGGGGCCGGTGGAGCTCAGGTTCACCGGATACGACCCGCTCGTTTCGTAACCCACAAACGGTGAAACTTCAAAACGTCCCTGCGCGCGGGTCGCAACGCCACCCAGCAGGAGAAACGCCCAGAGCCCAAGACAAACTGTCCTATAGTTCATGATGATGCCGCTCCTTAAGATAAATTGTGCCGGACCTCCCGGGCCACCAACGCAAAAAAGTCCGGCGGACTACCAGTGCGGGGGATTCCAGGCTCGAAATCTCGAAACCATTTGCCCTTTTGGGGTGCAACGGCACACTGCTCCCGAACGGGTCTGCAATTCCCTCATATTAACCCCGTGCCAGGCATGAAGTTTCGCGAACGCCAGGCCGACACTTCTGATCCATGTCTATTGGATGGAATCACTTACCCAGGAGTTGCGTTGGCGTTGTATTAGACCACCAGTCGAACAGACTTTTTAAATGGGGATAAAGTTTCCCGCCCAACCCGCGATCTGTAAGTTGCGCTATTCCTACTTCTTCTCGCCCGCTTCCACGCTCTTCACGCCCTCGGCTTTTCCCACTTCCTTGCCGATCTTTTCCCCGCCGCCTCCGCCGCCATCTCCCTCGGCTTTTTCTCCACTTTCAGTCTCGGGGGCTGGTTTTTTCTCCAGATACTGCACGATCAGGGAGATCCGCCGATTCGAAGGATCTTGCGGCGCATCCGGTTTCCGCAATCTCTGGTCCGCAAATCCGCGAACCTGGGTCACCTGGTCTTCCCGGATTCCGTTCATCTGCATCAGCCGTCGCGCCGCATTTGCCCGATCCGCCGAAAGTTCCCAGTTTCCGTACGCGGCTCCCACCCGATACTTGTGCGAATCCGTGTGCCCTTCCATTGCGAGATGATTCGGCAGTTTGCCCAGTTCCTGCGCCAGCATCTTCAACAAGTCGCCACCGTCTCCGCTCATCCGCGCACTGCCGCTGTCGAAAAATGTGCCCGCAGCCGATTCCGTCAACTCAATCCGCAGACCTTCGTTTGTTACCGTCATATCAATATGATTTTCCAGCTTGTCGAATTTCGGCACCTCGCGAATCGATTTCTGCAGCTGCTCCTTCAGCTCCTCCATGTTGTCCTTGTTCACCACGAAGTTTTCGGCAGCGCCTTGCATGTCGGTGCCGACCATCTTCGAGGTTCCCGTAGGATCCTTGAAATATCCCCCCACCGCTTTCTGCACCTTGACGCTGCTGTTCAGCAGCCACAGCACGATAAACAACGCCATCATCGCAGTCACAAAATCCGCATACGCCACCTTCCACGCGCCGCCGTGGTGGCCCCCGTGGCTCACTTTTTTCTTGATGATGATTGGTGGAGGTCCAGGCATGAGTTCGCCTACGCTGCCGGCGGTGCCGCGTCGCTGCCCTTATCCTTGATGTATTTTTCCGTTTCCTGGAAGGAAGGGCGCACATTTCCCGGAATCGCCCGCCGCCCGAACTCCACCGCAATCGTCGGCGGGGATCCTTTGATAAAGCTCACGATGATTACGCGCATCACCTGATAATAGGCGTGTTCCTCTTCCGTCGTCTTCAGCATGTTTGCCGCAATCGGCCCCAGGAATCCGTAGCACAGCAGAATGCCCAGAAACGTTCCCACAAGCGCCGCCGCCACCTTGTGACCGATCTCTTCCGGCGGACCTCCCAGAGCCCCCATCGTAATCACTACCCCCAGCACCGCGGCTACAATCCCCAGCCCCGGCAACGCATCCGCCATCGTGGATAGCGCCGCTACTGGTTGTGACGCGTCGTGATGGTGCGCATCCATATCGTTCTCGATCATCTGGTCCACATCGAACGGTTCAATCCCACCGCCTGCCGCCATGCGAATTGTGTCGCACACGAACGGCAGCGCGTGGTGATCTTTCAAAAACTTTGGATATTTCGAAAACACGGGGCTCTGTTCCGGATTGTCACTGTCCGATTCCAGCGCCATCAAGCCTTCCTTGCGGGCCCGCGAAAACAATTCGTACAGCATCTTCATGCTTTCCAGGTACTGTGCCTTCCCGAATTTCGAACTCCCGAAGGTTCCCAAAACTCCCGCGATAATTTTCTTCAGAATATGCAGCGGATTGGCGATCAACACTGTTCCCAGCGCCGCGCCACCGATAATCACCAGTTCCGCTGGCTGCAAAAGGACGCGGATATTCCCGTGCTCCATCAGGTAGCCGCCCACAATGGCCCCGATCACCACCACAATTCCGATGATCACGAACATGTTAAACGCCCCTTATCGCCTGGCAGCCGCAACTCAATGTGTCACCACCACAACCTGGTTTCCGTTGTTGTCGCTGCTCTTGCGCATTCCTTCTTCCGCGCGGCTCACCATCCCGCCCGCCGTGTCCATGTCTTGCACCGGCGTTGCACCGATCGAAATCGTCACGCTCCACGTGTCTCCCCACCAGCTTACGTGCGCGCGCTGGGCCATCTTTCGCAATCTGTCTCCCACTCTCGCCACATCGCTCTCATTGCATTCCGTCAGAATCGCCAGGAATTCCTGCTCCAGCCAGCGCCCCAGAAAATCCGTTGGCCGCAGGGCGCTCTCAAGTGTCTGCGCCACCACGTGCAGCGTCGCATCTACCGCCGCTTGCCCGAAGCGCTCGCGAATCTTCGCAATGCCGTCAATCGAGATGCACAGCGCGCAAAACGGCACCGGGTATACCTTGTGCAGGCTCAACGCCTCCTGCAGGTGCGCAAGAATCATGCTGTGGTTCAGGATGCCCGTCAGCTGGTCCACGCAGCCCGCTACGGCCAGCTTGTTGTGGCGGCGGTCCGTCGGTGTCCGCGCGATCATCTCCTCGAAAAGTTCCGCCGCTCCGTGCATCCGCCCGTCATCTCCCCGCAGCGGCACTGTCCGCACATGCACGCCCACCGACTGGCCGGACTTCTTCCGCAGTGACGCCCGCACTGTCACACATTTGCCATCCCGCATCGTCTCTAGCAGCGGAATCGCATTCCCCTCCAGAGGATTGTTTTCGGTATCCGCGTGCTCCAGGAACGCGTCCGTGCACAACCGTCCCAGCACGTCCTGCCGCAGGTAGCCGGTGACGCGCTCGGCTCCGTCATTCCATAAAACCACTTTGCCCTCGCGGTCGATCGCGCACACAGCCACCGGCAGTGAGTCCAGCACCATGCGATAGAGCTCTTGACTCGCCAATTCCGCCATAATCGTCCTGACACAACTCCCCAAACATCTTAGGCACGCCAGAGTCCACAAGGAAAAACCAAAATGCTCGTTTAATTGTTTATTTCTCAGAAAGAACCCTGGAAATCCGCAGGGCCGAGTTCCAGACTGGTCTACCAAGTCCACTTTTGGCATCCACCCCACCAAGAGCACCCGGTTCTGGTGCGCCCGGTGTGGACACGTGTTCACTCTTGCCTCTTTGCGCCGATTCCGGCCTACGCGTTGAAGAATAAGGCTCTGCCTGTTCCCAAGTCGAAGCGTCTTATGGCGGAGGGGGCAGACGCGGATTCAATGAAGCCAATCAATCCGACGGTTACCTGGCCGAACCATACCGCGCAATGGTTACAGGGGTGAACGCGATTCAGCATCAGGTGTTGTTCAATGGCTTATTGAGCGGCGCGGATCCTCACCAACCGCCGAAAATCGAATCCTGGCGCCCGAAAGAGCAGATGGTTCGCTCCTCCACCGTTTGCGATCGTCGGGCGCCGGCACGGAAAAGGGTGTGCGGCTTCCACAGGTTTCCAACGTAAATGTGGCGCCGACGATTGCCGTATTCCTGGGACTGGATATGATAAATACCAGCGGCCACGCGATTCTCGAGGTGCCCGGCGTACACTAAAGATTAAAGGAGAACTTACAGTCCATGGCCCAACCGATCAGCCAACACATTCGAAGGACTCTCACGAGTTTCGTTTTGCTATCGGTATGTCTGGCGGGCGTGGCGGACGGCAAACATTATGCTGCCTCAAGCGCGCCGGCACAATCACAGGATTGGGAGCCTTCGATCCGCAAGTTTGAAGAGCAGGACAAAATCGATCCGCCTAAATTGGGGACCATCGTTTTCACAGGCTCTTCGAGTATCGCCCTATGGGAGACGCTCGCCGAGGAAATGAAGCCGCTCGATGTAATCAATCGAGGTTTTGGCGGCTCGCAGTATTCCGATCTCAACCGGTATGCGAAGCGCATCGTCATTGCCTATCACCCGCGTGCGGTCGTGGTCTATGAGGGTGACAACGACCTCGCTCCGGAATCTTCCAAGACGCCGGAATCGGTTGCAAAGGACGCCCGGGTATTCGTCCAAACCATTCGGGCTGGGCTGCCGGAA
The DNA here is from genome assembly GCA_035577585.1 of Candidatus Limnocylindrales bacterium. Classification (GTDB taxonomy): domain Bacteria; phylum Acidobacteriota; class Terriglobia; order Acidiferrales; family UBA7541; genus Acidiferrum. Next base: position 4,787 of record DATLVJ010000631.1, on the reverse strand, counting down.
ACCTGGATCTATTTTATTTCCATCAAGCCATCCAGGTCGAGATTGACCGCGTGGCCCCGAATGAAGGAAGCGAACCGGATGATCCAGGATTTCTCGCGCACGCAGGAACATGTCCAGTACATTGACGTCGCCTCTTCCATGTTCGACCCGGAAGGCAAGCTTCGCGCTGATCTGTTCGTCGAGGACGGACTGCACCCGACCCCCAAGTGTTATGCCTTGTGGACGTCGATCGTAAAACCAATTCTTCTCCAGCGCTTTGGGCCGGCTGTGAAAGTCGGCCAGAATAACCACGGAAACCAGCCATAGACAGGGTATTTACGTTCATAGGGGCGCTTTCAGTGAAGGTCATTTCCAAAACAACATTGCGAACGAAGAAATTGTTCGAAAAAATTAGAAGTGACGTCTAGCGCGGTTTTTTTGATGGCGGCAATTTGGACATGGCAATTGCCTCCGCCACAAGAGGTGCCATCATGGCGTAACCTGCTGCGTTCGGATGGACGCCGTCGCCGGACAATTCTGGTTTCAACCCGTGCTGGTCGTTGACCATCGCCGAGTAATAGTCCACATAACCAATGCTTTCCGTTGCCGCGTACTCCTTGATCCAATGATTCAGCGCAAGGATTTTTTCGATCGGCCGTATCTCCGGCCTCCATGGGAAAGCTGCGGCAGGCAGCACCGAAGCCAAAATCGGGCGAATTCCATTTCTCTTCGCCAGATCCACCATGGATTTCAGATTGTCTTCCATCGCTTCCAGGGAGATCGGGCCCGTATTCTCCGCAATGTCGTTCGTGCCTGCCAGGATCACGACGATATCGGGTTTGAGCCCAATTACGTCTTGCCGGAAACGGAGAAGAATCTGTGGGGTGGTCTGGCCGCTTGTTCCGCGGTTCACGTAGGGCTTGTCCTTAAAGAAAATGGAAAGATCCCAGAACTCCGTAATGGAATCGCCGAGAAAGACCACCCGCGATTCACCGGCAACCGGAAGACCGAGTTTTGCGTTTGCCTCACGATACTTGGCCAGGTTGGGCCAGTCGCGCAGATGCGATTCCATCGCCTGCCGCTCTCGTTTCACGGATTCGCAGGGATCTGCGGATTGTTGCGAGGCCGCGGTTCCCGGCAAAAACATGCCCAAAAGAAAAATCAAAGTAATTTTCATCATGCAGCGTGACACCTCGTTTTGGATCACCCAGGTGACGGGAAAACTCCAGGAAGCTCTAATCCCGCTTCCGACCTCGAAATCATCAAGATTCTAACCCTGTTTTCCCTGGCAAACAGAAGAGGCATCTCCGATTTGACGGTCCGGGAGATGCAATTTATCATTCGCGGCTGGAATCAAACGGTGTACCATCCGAGAATGCGCACGGCCCGGATTTGCTGGAGTAAATCGTTTGTCTAGTTGGGAAGGGAACTTTCAAAAAAACTGAGGAGATCGTGGTATGAGCAAAACCGGTTTTTCTCGCCGTGGATTCCTGCAGCGCAGCGCGGGAGTAGCTGGAGGTTCGCTGGCCGCCAGGTACATCGTGCTCGACCCCGATCCGTTGCTGGCTTCGCCGCGAATGAACGCCCCGAGCGACAAAGTGCGTTTCGGAATTGTCGGTGTGGGCATGGAAGGAACCGGACTTCTGACAACCGCCATCCAGCTGCCCGGCGTAGAATGCGCGGCTGCCTGCGATCTTTATGACGGGCGTCAGGAACTGGCAAAGGAAATCGCCGGAAAATCTATTAAGACCACCAGGCGCTATAAAGAACTGCTCGACGACAAAGAGATCGACGCCATCATCATTGCGGTTCCCGACCACTGGCACAAACAGGTGTTCGTGGATGCCGTCAGCGCGGGCAAGGACGTTTATTGCGAAAAACCGATGTCGCACAGCCCGGCCGATGGGTTGGCGATGGTGGCCGCCGCTAAGAAAACCGATCGCATCACGCAGATCGGCGCCCAGCGGACCAGTTCGGTCCTGTGCGCGAAGGCCAAGGAACTTTTAAGCAGCGGGGCGATTGGTGAGCTAAGCCTTGTGGAAGGAAGTTTGGGGCGCAACGACCCCACTGGGGCTTGGGAATATCCGCCCCCCGCGGATCTATCTCCCGAAAATCTCGATTGGGACACCTGGCTGGGTACAGCGCCGAAGAAACCGTTTGATCCTTTCCTATTCGCCCGGTGGCGCTGTTGGAAGGAGTACGGAACAGGTCTTGCCGGAGACCTGCTTGTTCACTTGCTCAGCGGCATGCAATTTGTTTTGGGGATCAATGAGGCCCCCAAGCGAGCGTCGGCTTTTGGCGGAATTTACCGCTGGAAAGATGGAAGGAATACTCCCGACGTTCACCCGGTGCTTTTCGAATACGGAAGTATTCCGGTGTATATGCGGTTGACGCTCGGGACGGAGACTGCGGAAGTGACGCGGTTTATGGGGTCGAAGGGGATACTTGAGCTCACCGAGTTCGGTTTGAGCTACACGCCGCAAGCAGGGGTCGACCTTTCACCCAGTTACTACTGCTATGGGCTGCCCAGCCGGCTTAAGAACGCCTACTTCAAACAGTGGCACGACGAGCACGATCCGAAACCCGGGCAGGAGCCTGCTCCGAAGAGTGAAAGCTATCGCGGGAATGACTATGACGATCTGAAGCCGCACCTTTGGAATTTTTTCCAGTCTGTGCGTTCACGGAAACCGCTCGTACAAGACGTCGTGTTCGGTCACAACGCTGCGCTTGGCTGCCACATGGCGAACGAGTCGTACTACCGGAAGAGCCCCGTGTATTGGGACGCCGTTTCACAAACCATAAAGTCTTAGAGAGCCAACCGTCAGAGATTGCCTCGTAGGGAAAGGATCAAATTTCTATGAAGCCTGGAAGGATCGCAAACCTCCTGGTTGCGTGCAGTTTGTTGATGGCAGCGAAGGCTTATTCTCAAGCTGGAAAACCCGCTGAAAAATCCTCATCGCCTGCCGTCGAATCCGGAGCGGCTTTTCTGGGCCGCTGGGATTTGACGCTGAAGGCGCCGGATCGCGAATATCCATCCTGGCTGGAAGTGCGGCGGGACGGCGCGCAATGGAAAGCCGACATGGTGGGCCGTTGGGGAAACGCCAGACCACTTCCGAAGGTTGAGCTGTCAAGGGACCGGCTAACTTTCGTTTCTCCAAAAGATGAGGAAGCCAGTCCGGCCGATCTGGTTTTCGAAGGCACGCTCGTTGGAAAAACGCTGTCGGGGACGCTGAATGGACCCGACGGAAAGACTTGGCAATGGACCGGCCGGCGAGCTCCCGCCTTGAAGCCAAGCGGTGAACCCAAGTGGGGAAAGCAGATCCCTTTGTTTAACGGAAAAGATTTGACTGGCTGGAAAATGAATGGACCCGGAACGACGGTGTGGAAGGTTGAGAGCGGCAATTTAATTACCCCGGGAAATGGTCCGGAGCTGATCAACGATTCCAAGTTTCAAGATTTCAAATTGCACGTCGAATTTAAGGCCGATGCCAACTCCAATAGTGGCGTATACCTGCGCGGCCGGTATGAAGTTCAGGTGGAGACGGATTCTGCCGAGGAACCGCCGAGCCATCATACAGGGGGCGTCTACGGGTTTCTGGCGCCTGTACCGGAACTGCCGCGAAAGCCTGGAGAGTGGCAGAGCTTCGATATCACTCTGATCGGGCGATGGATCACCGTCGTTCAAAACGGCCAGACCATCATCGATCACAAGGAGATCCCGGGAATCACCGGCGGCGCGCTGGATAGTCACGAGGAGCTGCCCGGCCCCATCTATCTTCAGGGAAGCGAAAAAGGGCACGTAGCTTATCGCAGTATCGTTCTCACTCCAGCGGAGAAATAAGGCCGATCCGGACGCGACGCCGGCTCCAGTGACTTAATTTCCGCCAAGGATGTGGGCAGAAATATCTCGTACCTCATCGTTGCCGATGGGTCTCGGTCGCCAGCACAAGCAGTTCGTGATGGAACTTTCGGAACTCAATGACATCGCGAACGTAATCGGTGAATCCCGGCATTGCCGTCCGGGCCAGCGCGTCGGTGCGTTTCGGTTGATGCCGAGCCGCTTCCGTTAGCAGCTCGTAGTCCTCGATACCCTCCCGCATCACCTCAAGACGCACCGATACGAATACCCCCTCGTGTTTTGGGTCAGGGTAAACGATCGCGTTATCACCGGCGGGAAGTGTGATTCCTCCACCCCAATCCGGTTGAACATTTTCGAAGGGCCGATCCGTCCAGAAATTCCCGCCCCAGTGCAGGTAGCCAGTAAGCCCGTACCGATAGTTCACCCAGGGCAGGAGGCGCACCTTAAGCGAGGGAAAATCGATAAACCGATTTAGATACTTGCCGCGCGGGTCCAAACAAATGTAGTACCAACTTTGGCCGCCGCGCGCCTTGTGCACAGCGATTGCATCGAGCCGATTATCGAAAGTGCCGAGCTTTGACACCCCAAATCGTGGATTCCTCCTGGTTGGGAATATCTTCCTGAAGACTTATGGCGTCCAGCGTGGGCACTCCTGGCAGTTCCTCGCTGACGATATGGACGAAGCGCTTGTAGATAGGCATCTCTGTTCCATGCGGTTCGTCATGAATATGTTGGACGTAGCGGCCGAGCCAGCCTTTCTCTTTCAAGTGATTGCGAAGTTGCCGCAAAAACTCCCGGAGATTCTGTTCTGCGCGCGGATCCTCTGCAGGCAGTTCCTTACTCACAATCTTGCCGTTTTCAACCAGGTCCGTCGGGATCACATAAGGCGAGTCATATCCACCGCCGAGCCGTCCACTCAAGTGGCCCCCCTCGATCAGGCGAGCCATGC
>DATLVJ010000630.1:0-2486 GCA_035577585.1 Candidatus Limnocylindrales bacterium | reverse complement strand
CACTGGGCAGAAGAAAACGGATCGCGCCAGCCCAGCTGGTCCCAATAGTCCACGTGCTCTTCGAGAGCGATAATGTCCGCATTCAGGAGACGCTGCTCGCCGGCCAACTTTGCCAGCAATGCCTCTGCCGGCGGACAGCTCGAGCACCCTTCCGATGTAAACAGCTCAACCACTACGGGCCGGACGGGAAGATTTGGATGAGCGGGTTCGTTCTGTGAGTTTGCGCGACTTAGCACCAGCACCAGACTAAACACCACGACGGCGCCGACGGCCGCAACACCAGTAAACAGCTTCACGGGGCACCTCGAATCTTACTTGGCGGTTTGCCACTACACGTGAGATGCGCGTCGCCTCGTAAGGAAACACCGAGGCTGATTCCGCGCTGGATTCTGCTTGCTTTAGACTAACCTTTTTATTAGTTTTAACCGGTTAATTGTTGGCACGGAGTCTCGCATGCTAAATTCCAGCTCCACGGGGGTGGGCGGTCGCCTCGCCATTAATTTCGCCAATCTTCCGTCCCTGCCGGCCTCGCCTCCCTCGGAAAGTCTCAGCTGGGAGGACTTAGTCCATTTCCTGCGTGCTGCTAGAATCATCTCCGCCGACCGCGCCGCAGAACTCTTGAGCCTCACCGAAGTCGATCCACAAGCCGCGTTCGGATTGTTGAACCGGGCTGAGCGCCTTCGCGACGCATTGCGCCTGGCATTCCGGGAGCTTGCGCAGCGTCACCGCATTCCGGGCGAGCAAGTGCGGCCCATCAATGACGTACTTCGCGTAACGGAAGGCCACGACGAGTTGGTCGAAGCCGACAAGTCCTGGCGCATCGAATACGTTGCACGCGAAGGGGGGCTCGATTGGTTGCTGGCCGCGATCGCACGTTCAGCCGCGGAAATTATTTCCGAGGGAGAAGCCACCCGCGTGCGCCTCTGCGCGAATCCTTCCTGCAGCCTGATTTTTTACGATGCTTCCCGGACGCACCGTCGCCGGTGGTGCTCCATGTCCCTTTGCGGCAATCGCCACAAAGTCGCCGCGTTTGCTCGCCGCCACAGTGCCGGCAGGCGTGGCTCGTAAACTGTGCCTATTTTATGTATTGCGGCTCTTGCCCTTTCGCCCACGGATCGTAGCTGTGGGCGAACACCAGGCGGTCGGCCAGCGGCGGATGGCTATACAACCAAAACGTAATGAAAGGCGGCGGGTTCGGGTCTGACAGATCTTCCTGCCCAAGCATCTGAAACGCGTGTGCGGCCACTTCGCCGGAATTCGGAACGATTCCGTGAATCACTTCCAGTCCGAAAACATCCGCGCTGTGTTCCTGCGCGCGCGAGAATGCGGACTCAACCGGCATCGAGATAAACGAGAAGAGCTTGAACAAGAAAAACATGACCGCGAGGCAAGCGAGATCCTGCGGTCCATAGATCTTCCAGGCGCCGCCCCACTTTTCAAGGCCGAAATTCACGGCCCGGTAGCACAGATACATCGCAACGAAAAACGAGAATGCAAAAAACAGGATTCCGTTGCGCACATGACCCAGAACGTAATGGCCCGCTTCGTGCCCAAAAATAAAAAGCGTCTCGTTCAGCGTGGTTTTGCGGATCGTGTTGTCCCACACGACCACGCGCTTCGAAGCGCCGACGCCGGTCACGTACGCATTGATTTGATTCGTCTTGTTGCTCGCCCGCATCAGAAACATGTGGTCGCGCGGAATAAAAAGCCCGGCGCGCTCTGTAACCTTCTCGATGGCGGATACGAGTTCCGGATTCGTCTTGTCGAGGGGCTCATATTTATTGAAGAGCGGGTCGATGAACCACGGACTGATGAAGACCATAAAGATGACAATCGGGAACGCGCAAAGCCAAAAAAACGCCCACCATCGGCGCTGGCTGCGGCGGATCAGCCACAGGAGAATCGAACCAAACAGCATCGCCGCACAGAGAAAAAGTGCCTCCTCTTTGGCCCAGTCCAAAAACCAGGAATTCCAGGTCTGAACGGATTGCGCGTAGCGCAGCGAGAGGGAATGCCAGTAGAGAAGTGCCGGAAACTCGCAAATTTCCACGCCAACTACCAGAATCGGGATAAAGACGAGGCCCTGCAGCAAACGGCGCTCGGTCAGGCGCTCTGCGAAATCACGAATTTTCGCCACAATGCCCAATCGCAAAATGAGCCACGCGGCGGTAAGCCCCAGCCCTACCCAAAGGAAATAGACCGCGTAACCTGCGCGCGAATACGCCACCGCTTTTTCATAGCGTTCGTGGGAGAGGGTGTAGCGGTCTGTTTCGGTTTTCGCTTCCGTGACGGGAGGATTCTGCGGAGGTTCAGGAGGCTGCGTTGTTGGCGGGTCCACCGTCGGCTTTTCCTGCGCGACGAGGACCTCCGTACACTTTTTATTCGCATCAACTTCTGCCGCACGGAAGTCATGCGCCCGCGCGGCGCTGCGGCACACCAGCACGGCACAACAAATCACCAGCGTCGCCAAGAAACGGCCCACACAG
>DATLVJ010000629.1:0-2285 GCA_035577585.1 Candidatus Limnocylindrales bacterium | reverse complement strand
CCGAACAACGAACCACCAGTCGCAGCGCCTTTGCGCCCATCGGCGAAGCATTGCGCGAATCCGGCTCCGTGCTCGCCGAAAGCCTCGCCGCGCTCATCACGGCCATCGCCGCCATCATCCCCTGGCTTATCATTATCGTTCCGGGTGGTTGGCTCCTGGTGCGATTCGTGCGAAAGTTACGCAGCAAGAGAGCAGAACGCAAGGCAAGTTCCCCGACCAATTCCCGCGGTCAATGACACGCGGCGGAGGTTTTGCATGCGGCACGCAAGCTTTTTCGCGGTAGCTCTTCTTTGTGCTTCTGGGGCCTGGGCACAGGCCGGCGGCACGCCACCCGAACACGAAGCGGTATTTTACCCGAGCGGAAAATTGCAAATCGAGGCGTACGTCTACCGACCCGAAGGCCCCGGGCCGTTTCCCGTCGTGATTTATAACCATGGGTCGCGGGCGGGGCGCGAGCGAACGGAAATGCCGTTTACCTACGTCGGCAAAATGCTGGCGGCAAGCGGCTATCTGGTGTTGGTGCCGGAGAGGCGCGGTTATGGAAAATCCGAAGGAGTTCCTTTCAGCGAAGAGATTGGAGAAGATCGCGGGCCGCGTTACGTGGCTCGCCTGCATCAGGAAGCTGACGACGCAATCGCCGCTGCGGAATTCGCGAAGACGTTGCAAGGCGCGGATTCTTCGCGGATCGTCGTGATGGGATGGTCGTTTGGAGGGATTGTGAGTGTCTTTGCCGCAAGCCGCAGCGCACTATTCCGTGCCGTCGTGGATCAAGCCGGTGGCTCATTGAGCTGGGACGGCAGCCCTCAGTTGCAGACAGCGTTGAAAGAGGCGGCGGGGAAAGTCAGCGTTCCTCTGCTCGGAATGGTTGCGGAGAACGACCGGACAACCGAATCCGTGAAATCCGTGGTTAGCCAGGCAAAGAAGCATGGCGCCGCCGCACGGCTCATTGTTTACCCCGCATTCAAGCCGCGCGAAAATCCCGGGGGTATTGCGCCTGGCCACATGATTTTCACCGCGCAGGGCGTTGGCCTTTGGGAATCCGATGTGAAGGATTTCCTGAAACGCGAAATGGCGGTGTCGCCGGCGTCGCAGTAAAGCTGTTCCGAAATACACGGCTGCAGGTTTTTTTGGCGGAGATGGCGTTCTCCAATACCGCAAGGAGCCGCGACAAACGAAAACAGCCCCACCCTTGCACAACCCGCAAGGATGGCTACCGGCGCGGCGAACTTTCCAAAACTTCCGGCTAAATGACGCCGGGTATGTGCTCCCGCTCGCTCGCAAGGGCCCGTCTAAGCGCGTGTTGCCTGTGTGCCCATACCCTTACGCACGGGAATTCGAAGGAGAGAAGAGATGAAAACACTGGCTCATTGGGCCGTTTGTGCATGTTTGCTGGCTGGAGCAAGCGGTCGCCTTTCCGCGCAGGAATCCGCCGCTCCCGCAGGCCAGCCCGAAGATAAAACCGCAACCAGTTACGACATGAAAGCGCAGGCGGCGCTCGACCTGCAGCAGATGCAACAGAAATTCACTTCACTCGCGCAGGCGATTCCTCAGGAGAAATACAATTGGCGGCCTGATCCCCAATCGCGCTCGATCGCGGAAATGTTTCTACATACAGCGGGGGCAGGATTTGGTTTTCCCAAGATGTTGGATGTCGTTGCGCCCGCCGGCTTTGACGGCAAAGGATTTGATAAAACTACAACCGACAAAACAAAAATTATCGAGTGGCTGAACAAGTCGTTCGCGCATTCGATTGCCGCAGCGAATGGCATCACCAACGCCGACTACGCCAAGCTCGTGCCCAAGCTCGGCCCTGGCGCAAATCAAGGCGACGTGATCTATCTGCTGGTCGTGCACCAGCACGAACAGCTCGGCATCGCCATCGCTTACGCGCGCTCCGTCGGTGTCGTTCCTCCCTGGACCGCCGACGCCTTGAAGAAAAGCAAAGGCAACTGAAGACAGCCTTCAATCAAAAATACTTCTCAAAATGTCAGAAATTTCTTGCAGGGTTTGAAGCTCGTGCGCCACAAACCACCCAGTCAGCCGGACGCCGTCCCTGATTTTTTCGTAGCGCACGCGGGTCTCAGAGAATTGACTGAAGATTTCCTGCAAAATCTCTGCCCCGTGTACCTTGCTACGCTGTTCATGTTCATTTACCGGGGATGCCTTGTCACAGTACCTTTCTGATTGCTTCAATTTTGCTTCGATAGCGGCCCTGATGTCCGTCTCGGCCACCGGTGTTGCCGCGCTAGTGTCAAGAGTTGCTAGGACTTCGGCGATTGCCCTTG
>DATLVJ010000628.1:0-12935 GCA_035577585.1 Candidatus Limnocylindrales bacterium | reverse complement strand
CACGCGCCCCCCTCGATCGAATACGATAAACCGCGTGCTCGTCGTCCCCTGATCGATTGCCCCGATATAGTTCGCCACCGCACCCCTCCTCGCACTCTGTTTCTGCTCGCCCGCTTTCAGTCCGCTGCCGACCCCGTGCTCGAGCCCTTCGCGGGAGCGTCCGCATTCGCCGAAGGCCGCTTGCGCGACAATCCCGCCGAGTCCAGCAAGTGATTGATCTTTCCCACGTACTGCTCAACGGCCTCGCCCTCCTGCGCGTCGTCCCACTTCAACTCCGCCGCCATCAACGATCCAACCGCCGGCGCCGCCTCAATCGCGTCCCGCCACGAATGCAGCTGCATTCCCACGCGCCGCGCCAGCACGTCCTCAATCGTCGCCGCCATCTCATTCCGGATTGCGTACACCACTTCCGCTCCCATCGCCGGAAAGCTCGGGATCAGCGGTTTCAGCAACGCCGGATTTTCCCGTGCCACCGAAAGCACCTTTTCCGCCGCCGTGCCGAATTTCGCCGTCAAATGCCGCGCCGTCGCTTCCGAAAGCCCGTGCTGGTGCGCCAGCTTCTCGCGATAATCGTCCGTGAATCCCTCGCCGCCGTAAAGAACATGGTTGCGCGTCAGCGACTCCGTCGGAGTCGCGCCCAGCGCTTCTTGAACCCGGCTGATCGTGTCCTCGCCCATAGCGCGGTGCGTCGTCCATTTCCCGCCCATGATGCTGATCAGCCCGCTGGTCGCGTCCACCTCGATCACGTCATCTCGCGCCAATTGCTTTGTATCTACATCGCCTTCCAACCCACCAGCGGCCGCGCCCCCGCAAACCCGCTCACGATTTCGTCCGGAGTCACCGGCCGCGCCAGGTATTGATTCAGTGTCCGCAGCATGTACTCCACGTCCGCCTTCGTGACCACCAATTCCGCATTCACCGATACCTCTTCGTCCGTCGTCCCAACCAGCAGCCTGTCGTTCCACGGCACCGCAAACAACACTCGCCCATCTTCCGTTTTCGGAACCAGCAGCGCATCCTTCGTCGGGAACACTTCCAGCGGCAACAGGATGTGCGCGCCTTTGCTCGGCCGCATTCGCTTCCCCACGCTCGGCGTCGCCATCTGCCGCACCGCGTCCGCAACCGGCCCCGTGGCGTTCACAATCACTTTAGCGTCAACCGTAAACGTCTGCCCCGTAAACTGCTCCTTCACCACCACGCCGGAAAGTTTTCTATTCGCGTCGCGCCGGAAGTCCGTCACCCTTGCGTGATTCAGCGCATTTCCGCCCGCCACCGTAAAACTCTGCACCAGCATCATGTTGTACCGCGCGTCGTCGAACTGCCCGTCCGCATACGCCACGCCGCCAACCTATCCCTTCTGATTCAGCGCCGGCATCCTCTTCAGCGTCTCTTCCAGCGAAAGAAACTTGCTCGGCGAAATCCGCCCCGGCCCCGCCAGCCAGTCGTAAATCTTCAGCCCGATATCCAGGTACGCCACGTCGATCCATCGGTAGCTCGGCACCAGAAACTCCAGCACCCGCGTCAGGTGCGGCGCGTTTTCCAGCATCCGCACCCGCTCGTGCAATGCCCGCACCAGTACGTGATATTCCTGCAGGTCCGCCCCTTTGATTGCCTCTTCCAGGTACCGCACTCCGCCATGAATAATTTTCGTGGCTGCGCTGGACGTTGCTCCCGCAAAATCTCCCGCTTCCACCAGCACGGTTCGAATCCCGCGCAGCTGAGCATCCAGCGCGCACGCTGCGCCCGTTGCCCCACCGCCAATAATGCACAGATCAAACTGCTGCCCCGCGATGTTTTTCAACTCTTCGCTTCTTGCCTTCATGGCGTCCCCACTTTGTCAGAAATTAACTTTCGTGCGGAATCCCAAAACCGCCGCGTTTGGCAAAGCCCCATTCGCCCCCACGTCGACGTAGTATTGAAACACGGGTTGCACGTACCAGTAAGGCGTCAACTGCAGCGAGTAGTTCAATTCCACCGCTTTTTCCGATCCCAGCGGCGCCCCGCCCAGCAGCGTCCCGAAATTCGAAAACGAGTCGCTGATCTTGCTGTACACCAGTGCCGCGCCTACTCGGTCATGCACCCGGCTGGCAAATGGCGCGTTGAACCGCCCGCCCACCGTTACCTGTACATTTTGCCGCGATACGTCCCCCGGGCTGTAATCAAAACCCGCCGTAACGTCCATCCCGCGATTCGAACCCGCCTCCGTCCGGAATACCGCCTGGCTCGCCATCCCGTAGATCAGGTAATTGCCGCTGCTCCGCACACCCGCGGCGTCCGCAAATTTTCCGCCGTTGTAGATTCCGCCGAATTTATAACTTCCCGGATATGTCTTCTTTGCCCTGGCGCCGGTCCCGCCGCTCGTGCCGTCATCCGGCGGATGCAGAAGATAACCCGCCTCAAACAGGAAATTCGCCGAATTCTTGATTTCGAAGTTCGTTCCCGTTGGATCCTGGTGATACGGGTCCCGGTTCCCGGACATCACCGCCGACTTCACATAGAAGCTTCGCCTCGGCGCGAACCGCACCTCCACGCCAGGCGTGCCAGCCGGATTGAACGACTCAAAAATCGAACCGAACAGGTTTCCGAACGCATAACCCATCGGCTCGATCAACCACGAGCCTCCATAATCCTGGTTGCCGTAAAAATCCAAACCCGCCAGTTGCCCCGCGCGAATCCGCAGCCTGTCGCTGAAAAAAAGCTGTTGCACCCAGAACGAGTCGAGGCGCGTCGTGTGCGCGCTCACCAGGTCGCTCGGATTCGCAAGAACCCCAATCTTCGCGCCCAGGTTTGCACCCGACTGCCACAACCCTGTCGCGTGAATGCTCAACCCTTGCCACGAAATCAGCCGGTCGAAATTCAGATCCATCGTCCCGCGAATTCTCATCCACCCGGCCTGCGCCTGGTCTAATCCTCCTGTCGGATTCGCCTCCAGATCGCTGATGTAGAAGAAATCAAACGTCAGGCCCTTTTCCGCAAGCGCCGTCCGCTCGCCGCCCCAGTCTCCAAACAGATATTGCCGCGACGGCAGTCCGATCAGCGAAGCGTTTTGCTCCTGCGAGGAAACGTTCTGTGCCCACGCCGGCGCCAAAAAGGTCAGCGTCGCCAAAAGTGTCAGCAAGGCCCTTCGCGCCCGCGCATAAACTTCCGCACGGCGTCCCAGCAGCTTCCCAGAAGTGCGGTACGGGCTTTTTGATGTTTTGCTGAATACTGCAGGAACGCTGGAAAGATCCGTTGTCTGTCGCATAGTCACCCAGAGAAAAGCATTTGTCATGCCAACCCCGGCGGCGGCATCAAATGCCTCGCTCAACTCCCGTTGGATGCAAGTCTTCGATTAAGGACGCAAATTAATTAGATTTACATTGCGGCCGGCGTGACTCCCCGCGTCACGATTTTGACAACGAGTCACCGGGGCGTCAGTTGTCGCCAGTCGGCTTATTTCGACACCCGAACTTCTCTGGGGGCTACCCACAAAAAAGCAGGCACCCTTTGCTTAGGTGGATCATCTATTGACCAGGAGTGGGGAAAAACTGAGGTCAACGCAGAGTTGCTACACGTCAACGCCGTTCGCTACATCGCCATTTTGCCCGTGGGCGCCATCAGGTCCCACGCCTGCCAGAACACCTGCATCTCCTCGGGTGTGCCGAACGACACTCGTATATATTTGTCCAGCACCGGATACTTCGGCCCAATCAGGATGTGATTTTTCTTCAGGTGCTCGATCACTTCATCCGGCGGTCGCATCGGATTCACCATCGCGAAATTCGCCTGCGAATCGATCGCCCGCAGCATTCGCGCGTTCACCTGGTTCATGAACTCCTGCCGGTCGTCGGTGTTGCGTTTAATTCCCAGCTTCACGTACTCCACGTCGTCAAGCGCGGCGGATGCCGCGCGCGCGGAAACCACGCTGACGCTCCAACTGGGAAACCCCGCCGGCAGGCGCTTCGCCGTCTCAGCCGTCGCAACTGCATAACCAATCCGCATCCCCGCCAGCCCGTAAATTTTTGAAAACGTTCGCGACACAATAATCCGCGGGTCATCGAAATGCCGCTCCAGAAACGATTCATACGCCGTGTTGGGCGTAACGAAATGATGGTACGCCTCGTCAATCAGCACCGTCACATCCGCAGGCAGCTTCCGGATAAACGCTTCAATGTCGCTCCGCGGCGTAAGCGTCCCCGTCGGATTGTTCGGATTCACAATGTACACAAGTCCCGTGGACGTCCGCGCCGCATCCAGCATCCCGCCCAGGTCGTGCTCGTACCGCTTGTTCAGCGGCACGCTCGCCACTTCCACTCCCGCCGCTTGCGCCAGTTTCCCCAGCGAAGGAAACGTCGGCACAGCTTGCACCAGCTTTCTCCCCGGTTTCAGATACGCCAGCGCCGCCATCGCCAGAATCTCGCCCGATCCGCACGCCAGCACAATTTGCTCTGGCTTCACTCTATGCATCGCGGCGAGCTTCGCGCACAGCGTGTCATACTCTGTCCTCGGATATCGGTTTCCGCTCTCCGCCGATTCGCGCAGCACCGCCAGTACCTTTTCCGAAGGCCCGTACGGATTCTCGTTGCGGTAAAGAAGCACCGGATCCTCGGCCGTTGCAACCCGAGGCCCATCACCGCCGCCAACCCGTGCAAAACCGCGAAGCGCCGGAGCGGCGGCACCCACAATCGCGCCCACACCAATCTGTCCAAGCAGTTTTCTACGGGATACAGGCATAAGGCCTCCCCTGATTCCAACGCCAAACGTCGCCTGTCGAAAAGGGACGACCTCGGCATCGGCCGGTATTTTACTGTGTTGCGCTACCTAATCGTTAGCGTTACCTGTTGGCTGTGCGTTATCCCACCGCTGGTGGCGGTGACGGTCAAGGTGAACGTGCCCGTCGGGGCTTTGTGATTTGCGCTCACGGTCAGCCTCGACGAACCCGTGCCGGTGACTGCAGCAGGACTGAAGATGGCGCTGGTGCGCCGCGGCAATCCGCTAATGCTCAGGCTGACCGAACCCGTAAATCCGCTGCCCGCCGCGACGTTAACGGTGTAAAACCCATTGGAGTTCCGCGGCACAGTCAGGCTAGCCGGCGTGACACTGACGGAGAAGTCGCCACTCACCACCAGTGTTACATTCGCCGTATGCGTTAACGCCCCGCTCGTCGCCGTAATCGTCAGCGGATAATTCCCCGGCGCCGTGGCAATGCTCGTAGTAACGCTCAATATGCTCGATCCAGACGTCGCAATCGAACTCGGATTGAACGAGCCTGTTGCGCCCGCTGGCAAGCCGCTCACACTAAGCCCCACCGGCCCGCTGAATCCTGCGCCCGCCGTAACCGTGGCGGTGTAAGAAGTTCCACTCCCCTGCACCACCGTCCGCGATGCGGGTGAAGCGGAAAGCGAAAAGTCCGGTTGCACCGTAATCGTCCGCGTCGGCGGTTTCGGATCAGTAACCCCGGCGTTGTCCGTCACCGTAAATGTAGTCACATAACTTCCCGGTGTCGCGTAGGTAACGCTGCCCGGATTCGCCAGGTTGCTCGTGCTGGGATTCCCACCCGGAAAGGACCAAGAATATCCGCTGATCGTCCCGTCTGGATCCGTTCCCGTGCCGGAATACACCACCGACTGTCCCGCCGCAATCGTCACGTCCGACGCAGGGCTGGTGATCGTGCCGGTGGGTGGCGTATCGTTCGCCGCCGGCGAAACCTGCACCATCGTCGCCACTGAAGGAACTCCCGCACCATTCAAAATGAACAGCATGTAATATCCCGGTGGCGCGATGTTCCCATTCGGCGGGCCGGTCACATTCAAAACGCCCGCGCCTGCGCTGAACGAAAGCCCGACATACCGCTGGTCCATGTCAAACGCGTGAGTCACCGCGCCGTTGCGCATCAACACCACGCTCGCAATCGAAGCCGCGTCCGCCGTCTGCACCTGAAACGCTCCGCCGTAGCCGATCACACTCGAAGATGTCCCCGCAATCATCGGCCGCGCCGCAAGTGTGCCATCCGCGTTCAATAAATATTGCGGCGTATAGACTTCCATGTGCGGCTCATACGTACCACGCGCCGGGTTTCCTCCCGCCACCCACACGGTCCCGTCGGGCATCAGCAAACTCACCGAGTGATACAGACGTGCATAAACCATCGTTCCCGCCGGACTGAAGCTGTTCGAACCCGGAGAATAGAGATCGGCGTTCAGGCTGGCCGTGTTCGTGTCCTCATCGTTCAACGAACCACCCAGCGCCAGAATCTGGCCGCTCGGCAAAATCGTCGCGTTCATCTCAATGCGCGGCTGCGACATGCTCGGCCCGTTCACCCACTTCGGCGTGGCCGCAGACAGGTCAATAATTTCGGTCGTGCTGGTCGAGGGGCTGCCGCCCCCCAGGATAATCACTTTCGGCGTGTAATTATTCGCCGGGGTCAGCGGCAAAAGCACCGACGATCCATAGGTCCGCGTACCGCTGTAATTTGTGAACGCCACATTGGTCGTCCAGGTGTGCGTCGCAGGATTGAAATGGCTCGAACCTGTCGTCGCCCCCGAATAAAATACATTCCCGTTCGGCAGCACGTGCATGCGTGGATAAAGCGGCGGTGTCCACGGAGCCGCAAACGCCGCGCTCCAGCCGGAACTCGCGCTGTAAAATTCCACCGAAGTATTCGTCCCGCCCGTCTCATTCAGCCCGGAAAAAATCATGGCCCGCCCATCGCCCAGCACCGTCCCCGTCGGATACCACCTCCCGTGCGCCATCGATTGCTGGTTGGTGAACGTGTTCGTCGACGGATCATACGTCGCCGTTTTCAACTCCCCGTGAAACGGATCGTACTGCAGCGTCCCGCCCATCACGAACGGCCGCCCATCCGGCAGCACCACCATTCCGTTGCAGAACATGTCCCACGCCACCGGTTGCGTCGCAATCGTTCCCGCCTGCGGGTCCCAGAGCGCCGCCTGAAAGTTTGTGTTCCCCGCCACGTTGCCCGAACCCGAAACAATTAGCACTTTCCCGTTGTGCAGCAGCGCCGTGTGCACCGGATTGATCGGCATCGTGTACGGCAGCGTTTGCCATTGTCCGGTCTGCGCAAATGCGCCAGAAACCGATGCAGCCAACCCGATTAGCAGCAGGCACACACGCACAAAGAGAGCGCCATGAACTCGGTTCATCTCAATTCCTTCCACGAGAGCGCAAAGGGGACAATAAGGACCTGCTGAAGACACTGCAATCCAGCTTCCAGCCATAAGCTGGCGTCGGCTTGCATCTTATTCACCCAGTGCCGTTTACGGCGCACCCGAGCACGGCAGTGGTCATATTTTCGTCAGAAAATGAAAGCCGACGGGAAAGAAAGGAAGTTTCTTGCTAACTGCCAACCTCAACTGGATCGTCTATTGCTGCCAGCCGCCGCCCAACGCCCTATAAAGCTGCACTAGGCTCTGATACTCCGTGCCTCGCGCCTGCGCCAGCACCAACTCCGCCGAAAACAGCGACCTCTGCCCGTCCAGCACTTCCAGGTACGTCGTGGTGCCGCCCCGATAACGCATAATCGACAGCCGCACCGACTCCTGCAGATCCGCCACTGTTTGTTCCTGCCGCACCCGCACCTCATGGTTCTTTTGATAACCGATCAACGCATCCGATGCGTCTCCAAACGCGTGCTGAATCGCTTGCCGGTAAGAAATCAGCGCCTGTTTATGCTGCGATTCCGCCAATCGCAAATTCCCGCGCAGCGCTCCACCTGTGAATATCGGCTGGCTCACTTGCGCGCCGTAGGACCAGATTCCCAGTTGCGAACTCATCAAGCCGCTGAACGCGCTGCTCCTCCCAAACGCCCCCCCACCCGAACCGGTAAGCGAAATACTCGGAAAAAATTCCGCCTTCGCCACTCCAATTTCCGCGTTCGCCGCCACCAGGTTCTGCTCCGCCTCGCGAATATCCGGCCGCCGCTCCAGCAGCGACGACGGCATTCCCGGCGGAACGTCCGGCGGCAGCACCTGCTCCACCAGTGTGTGCCCGCGCGGCACCCCCTGAGGGTAATTTCCCAGCAGGATGCTGATCGCATTCTCTTCCTGCGCGATCTGCCTCTCCAGGTCCGGAATCTGCGCGTTCGCCGTATCCAGCACCTGCTGCGCCTGCAAAACGTCCAGCTTCGTAGCCACTCCATGCTCGACCCGGAACTTCGTCAGCTTCACGGAATCTTCCTGCGTCGTCACTGTCTCTTTCGTGATTTGTAATTCCAAATCCATCTGCAGCAGCGCGAAATAATCGCTCGCCACGTCGCTCACCAGCGTCAGAATCACCGTCTGCCGCGCATCCTCCGTCGCCAGCAGTTCCGCTCGAGAAGCCTCCGTCGCCCGCCGCAGCTTGCCGAAAAAATCCAACTGGAACGCCGCATCGCTTGTAAGCGTCAGGAAATTGAATTTCGTCTGGAAGTTGTGTTCTTTTCCGCCGCTGAAATCCGCGTTCCCGCCAACCTGAGGGAACAGGTTCGAGCGCGTAATCTGCACCTGCGCGCGCCCCGCATTGATCCGCTCCGTCGCCAGTTGCAAATCGTAATTCTGCTTCAGCGCCGTCCGGATCAACTCCTGCAGCGTCGGATCCTGAAACACTTGCCACCACGGCAAATCCGCATACGACGCCACCTGTGGCTGCACCTGCGGTCCATCTTTCAGCTCGCGGTATTCCGCCGGCGTCTGCACTGCCGGCCGCTTGTAATTCGGACCGACCTTGCAACCCATTCCCAACCCGGAAAACAAGACCGCAATCACCACTGGCGCCAGCTTCTTCATAGTCCTCTCCGAGGCCCCTTCCGCGCTGTCTCTGGCGAACTCCATCTCAATCTCCCGGCGCTGGCACGGGCTCTGCGGGCAAACTCCCCGCGGCTCTCTCCTTGTCCGCGCCCGACCATTTCTCAACCATGAAAAAAATCGCCGGAATAAAGAAAATTCCCAGCGCGCTGGCGGCGCACATCCCGCCGATAACCGTGGTGCCCATGATCTGTCTCGCCACGGAACCCGCGCCGCTCGCTGTCCACAACGGTACGCAGCCCAAAATGAACGCAAACGACGTCATCAAAATAGGCCGCAGACGCAACCGGGCGCCTTCCAGCGCCGCATCCGCCAACGGCTTTCCCTTTTCAAATTGTTCCTTGGCAAACTCCACGATCAAAATCGCATTCTTCGCAGCCAAACCGATCAGCATCACCAACCCGATCTGCGAGTAAACGTCGCTCTCCATCTGCACCAGGTATGGCGGCAGAAACACGCTCTGCAGGAAGCGGCGTAAGTATAAAATCGCGAAGGCGCCGAAAATCGCAACCGGCGTGCTAAGCAAAACACTGAACGGCAACGACCAACTTTCATACAGCGCTGCCAAAATCAGGAAAACGAACAAAAGGGAAAGTCCGAAAATCGCCGCGGGCGGAACCCCCTCCCTCGCTTTTTGTTCCTGAAACGACATCCCCGAGTAGTCGAAACCCATTTCCCGCGGCATGGTCTGTTTGAAGACTTCTTCCAGCGCCGCTGTGGCTTGATCGGCGCTGTATCCAGGCGCGGCGCTGCCATTCAGCTGCGCGGAACGGTACTCGTTGAAGCGAAGCAGAAATTCCGGGCCGACTCGTGGTTTCATCGTGACCAACGTCGCAAGCGGAACATTTTGTCCTTTGTTGTTGCGAACGTAGAATTGCCCCACGTTTTCCGCCTTTGCGCGATCTTCGCCTTCCGCTTCTATGTACACCTGCCACTGGCGGCCGAACCGATTGAAATAGTTGATGAAATACCCGCCCATGAAGGCCTGGATCGTCTTGTATACGTCGCTTAAGCTCACCCCTTGCTTCAAAACCTTGTCGCGGTCCACATCGGCAAATTGCTGCGGCACGTTTGGCAAGTAAGTCGTGTTCAGGCTGGATATTTCCGGCCGCTTTCGGGCAGCTTCCATAAAGGTTCCCAGGTTTTTGGTAAGGAACTGAATATCGCTGCCCGAACGGTCCTCCAGAATGAACGTAAAGCCTCCGGCGGTTCCCACACCCGGAATCGCCGGCGGTGAAAACCCGAACGCCACGGCGCTCGGCAGCTTGTTCAACTGCTGGTTCAAATGCGCCTTCAGGGTTTGAAACTGCTGTTCACGCGACTTGCGCTCATCCCAGAGCTTAAAGTTCACAAAGAACGTCGCGTTGTAAGTGGTGCGCGCAAAGCTCAGTAAGCTGAATCCCACAAAGCAGGTGGACTGGGCAACACCCGGAGTATCCATGATGATTTTCTCGACTTGGCTAACGACGGCACTTGTTCGCTCCAGCGAGGCGCCGTTCGGAAGTTGCAGGCTGACGTAGGCGTAGCCTTGGTCTTCGTCGGGCAGGAAACTCGTTGGGACGCGGTTGGCGAAAAAGGCGCCTGCCGCGGCAAATACAACCAGCAGCGCGACGACAACCGCCGTTTTCTTCACCAGCACCGCGCTCCAGCCTACATAACCATCGGTGGCGCGATCGAAAGCCCGGTTGAACCAGGCGAAGAATCTTTGCAGCAATCCGCCGCTCTCTTCTTTCGGCTTCAGAAGTAGCGCCGCCAGCGCCGGACTCAGAGTGAGTGCGTTGAAGGCCGAAAGCAAAACGGAGATCGCAATCGTGACGGCAAACTGCTGATAGAGCTTGCCCGTGATTCCGGGAATGAACGCTGTCGGAACGAATACGGCTGAGAGCACCAGCGCGATCCCAACCACTGGGCCAGAAAGCTCTTCCATCGCTTTTAACGCCGCGTCCTTCGGCGTCATGCCTTCTTCAATGTGGCGTTCCACCCCCTCCACCACCACGATAGCGTCGTCCACCACCAGGCCGATCGCCAGCACCAGGCCGAACAGCGACAACGTATTGATGGAAAAACCGAACACCGGGAAAAGTATGAATGTGCCGATCAGCGAAACAGGCACGGCCAGCAGCGGAATTAACGTCGCTCGCCAGCCCTGCAAAAAGATATAGACCACCAGGATGACCAGCGCCAGTGCGATCAACAATGTGATCACAATCTCCTTGATGCCTTCCGTGACGGCGCGCGTAGTGTCCAGGGCAACCACAAAGTCCAGGTCGTCCGGAAATCGCTGCTTCATCTGCGCCATCAGCTTGTTCGCCGCTGCCGCGGCCTGCACCGCATTCGAGCCAGGAATCTGATAAAGCGCAAGGCAGGCGCTGGGCTTGCCGTTGTAGCGTCCCGCGATGCTGTAGTCCTGTGATCCCAACTCGATGCGGGCCACATCACGCAGCCGGACTATTCCTCCATCCGGGTTTTCACGTACCACGATTTGTCCGAACTGTTCCGGCGACACCAGCCGGCTCTGCGCGAGAACCGCATAGGTAAATTCCGTGCCCTTCGGTGCAGGCTCCCCGCCGGCTTTTCCGGCCGGATTGACGGTGTTCTGCGCTTGAACCGCGCTGATGATCTCCGGCACCGTAACTCCCAGCTTCGCTAATTGATCGGGTCTCACCCACATGCGCATTGCGTACTGCCCTGCGCCGAACACATTCACGATTCCGATGCCGTAGGAGCGGAGCAGCGGATCGACCAGATTTATGTAGGCGTAGTTAGCCAGAAACGTGGCGTCATAAGTTCCGTGGGGAGAGTAGAGGTCGAACAATATCAACGGCGCTGTCGGGGATTTGCGCACCGTGACCCCATAATTGTTTACGTCCACGGGAAGCTGCGAGGCGGCCTGCGTCTCGCGCGACTGCGCCAGAATGAAATCGTTGTTGGGGTCGGTCTTCGCGTCGAAATCGACGATCAAGGTAGTCGACGAGTTTCCCGTGGTATTCAGCGAATACATGTAGTTCATGTTGTCCACGCCGCTCATTTGTTGCTCCAACGGCGTGGCCACGGCTTGTTCCAGGGTTTGCGCATCGGCGCCGACATAGGTGGCCAAAATTTGAATCTCCGGAGGCGCGATATTCGGAAACTGCGCTACCGGCAAGGCCAGGATCGTCAGGGAGCCAATAAGAACCATCACAATCGAAATAACTATGGCGACTATGGGTCGATTAATGAAAAATTTTGACATGGGCTATTTCCCTTTTGTTTCCTGCGGGCCAAAAGGCTTGGGATTCACAAGCGCACCCGGCCGTGCCTTCTGTACGCCTTCCGCGATCACTCGATCGCCGGGTTTCAGCCCTTCCGGGATCACCCAGTCGCTCCCCACGCGGTCCCCGACCGTCACCGTTCTGATGCTCACCTTGTTGTCTTGCCCGACTATCGCAACCTGGTAGCCTCCCTGCAGCTCACTCACCGCCCGCTGCGGAACCACCAGCGCGTTCTGCTGCATCCGAATCACCGCCCGAACTTTTCCGTAGCCTCCCGGCCGCAGAATATTCCCGGGATTCTCAAACAGCCCCGCGATCCGTATCGCGCCCGTCCCCACGTCCACTTGCCGGTCCGCAAAATAAAACGTCCCCGGCTGCGGATATACCCTGCCATCCGCCAGAATTAACTCCAGCCGCAGATTCTTGTCCGCTTCTAGCCGGCTGCTCTCTGTCGGAAACCGCCTTCGCCAGTCGAGATACTGCGGCTCACTCACCGTGAAATAAACCTTGATCGGGTCCACCGTTGAAACCGACGTCACCGGCCCACTGCTCAAATTGACCAGCGCTCCCACCTGCAGCTGCGCTTGTCCCACTATCCCGTCGATCGGCGCCACCAGCCTTGTGAAATCCAGGTTGATCTTTGCTGTCTCCACGGCCGCTTCGTTCGTCTTGATCTGCGCCTCGGCCGTCTGCACCGTTGCCTTGGCCGCCAGGTTGTTCTGCACCGCGTTGTCCAAATCCTGCTGGCTCGCTGCCTGCTCCTTGGCCAGCGGGCCATACCGCTCCACATCCAATTGCGTTCTGCGCTGCACCGCCTGCGCGTTCGCTAGCAACGCCCTCGACTGCGCCAGCTGCCCCTCGGCCTGGTCCAGCGCCGCTTGAAACGGCCTCGGGTCAATCTCTA
>DATLVJ010000627.1:0-2119 GCA_035577585.1 Candidatus Limnocylindrales bacterium | reverse complement strand
TGGGCCTGGGCGAATTGGGCGCGGATGGCTTTCATTTGTTCGCGAGTGGTGGCGACACGCTTGCGGCCATCGGGCATGGAGTCGATCAACTGCTCGAAGCTGGCGGCGAATTGGGGTCCATAGGCTGCGCGGATTTCGCCGAGAAGCGGTTCCACCTTGGAGAAGACACCGATGTGCTCACCGTTGGTGTCGGAGAAAAGCTCCAGGCCAATGGCACCGTTTTTGACGAGGGCGGCGGCCATCTCCCAATAGCTGAGGACCATGCGCAGATAAGCGCCATTTTCGCCAAACATGGCGGCGTTGAAGTCCGCGAACGATTGGGGATTGAATTCGGCGAAATACCAGTCGCGGGCCTTGCGCATCTTTTCTTCGCGGCGGAGTTCGAAGAGTTTGAGGATGAGTCCTGCTTCTTCTTGTTTCGACATGATAAAGCTCCTTTGTGTTTTTTGAGACTGCCGGTGGCGCCAGGCCTGCGCGGTCTGGCGCCATCGGGTTGAACGAGAAGACGGGTTGTTGGATCCAAGAGAGTCAGTTGCATAGATAGTTGGTTGCCGGGGTCCCTCCGCTGCGCAACCCGGCGCGCCAAAGATCGGCGCGGGAGAAAAAGCCGGTCGCTCCGGTCGGGATGACAGAAAAAAGCCGCCAGATTGAAAGCTCCCTCCCAACATTAAATCAGCTCTATGTGTAAGAAGGAAGAACCGGCTTAGTGGTTTTCGCCCTGGCAGCAGCCGGCATCGGCTTTGGCCGCGGAGGCGCGGGCGGGTTCCGCGGACTTGCCGGCCGACGACGCGGGATATCTGTCGTGATGGCGGACCCAACCCATCGGATGGGGTTTCATACCGGCTTCGTCGCGGCCTTTGGGGACGCGATCGAGGAAGTAATAAACGCCGAGGAGCTCCTCGAGGCCGCGGCCGTAGGTTGAGTAGGTGTGGTAGACATTGCCCGATGGATCCTTGGCAAAGACGCTGAAGCCGGGAGCTTCTTCCCTGGGGAAACCCACGGTGCCGTAGTTATAGATTTTGCCGGAGGCGAGTTCTTCGGTGGTGAAAGAGACGCGGAAGTCCTGATTAAAGGTGTTGCCTGAGGAAGAGGCCCACGGAAAGCGCCAGCCCATGCGGGTTTTGAAGGATTCGATTTTGGGAAGCGGGGCGCGAGAGATGGCAGTGAAAGTGACGTCGCGCTGGAGGAGATGCGGGAGCACGCCGTCAAAGCCATCGCTGACCATCGAGCAACTGGAGCAGCCTTCCGGCCACTCCGGGCCAAACATGAAGTGATAGACGGCAAGCTGCGAGCGGCCGTCGAAGAGATCCGCGAGGGATTTCTTTCCGGAGGGCGTGTCGAAGAGATAGTTCTTTTCGACGCGGACCCACGGCAACGCCTGGCGCTCGGCGGCAAGGGCGTCGCGAAGGTGGGTCAGCTCCTTTTCTTTTATTAGCAGCGCCTTGCGCGCGGCCAGCCAGTTGGCGGGCGTGGCGATGCTGGGACGTTCGAGCGAGGTAGTGGTCATGACTGCTTCTCCTTTGTTTTTGGATGAACTGCGTTTGATTCAAGACTGGGCTTGCGGAAACCGGTAATGCGGCGGACTTTTGTGATTAGGAGTGCGGCGACTCCTCCGCTGGAAGTGAGGCCGACGGCGAACGTTGCGGCGCTGGCGATGCAAGAGGGGCAAATCATGGGTTCCTCCTTCGCGGCGCGACTAGGCGGTCTGCGCCTTTTGTGCGAAGAGTGGCGGCTCGTCTGCACTGGGGCCCCAGCTTGCGGGGACGGGGACATCGAGCATGCGGAGATAGACGCTGAACTGGCCGCGATGCTGGTACCAGTGGCTGAGGAGGACGTCGCGGAGGAAGAGGCCGCGAGGTTGCGCGAGCAGTTCTTTTTGTCCGGCGAGGAGGCGCCAGGTTTCCGTCATCGCGGCGTCGCTGAATTTCGGCAGGAGGTCGCGCACGGTGGCGATGCTTTCGCTGAAGGTGTCCAAGATTTCCTGGCGTGTGGCCGGCTGGGGAAAATTAGCAAAATCGGGGGCCTGCACCAGACTGGACTGGGCGATGCGAATGACGCCACCCGGGGTGAATGCGAGGTGATACGCCAACTGCCCGGCGGACATGGATTTCACGTGAGG
>DATLVJ010000626.1:0-4847 GCA_035577585.1 Candidatus Limnocylindrales bacterium | reverse complement strand
CCCTTCGCTCCTCAAATTGTTCGATGAAAAACCGCCGCCGCATGTGGGCTATCTTCGCACGAAACGTGAGCAAGTCGTTGTGCGGATTACTGCACTGGAGGATTTCTTGGAGTGTGGCAGCTCTGCTGCCGCTTTTCCGGTTCAGGCTGGGAGATCAAACGTTTGGTCGTCGTAAGTATAGAATTCTCGAAAGCGGGAGCAGGGCTCCCGCACTCCAATTTAGCCGAAGATGTCTTTTACTTTGTCGAACAGCGTGGAATTCCGGTCCGCAGGCTTGTTGTCCACTTTCAACGTCGCGTCCAGTTGCTCCATGATTTTTCGCTGCTCGCGCGTCAACTTCGTCGGCGTCAGCACCCGCACGTGATAGTACAGATCCCCGCGCCCTCCGCCATGTGGATCGGCCAGTCCCTTGCCCTTGATGCGGAAAACGGCCCCGCTCTGCGTACCTTCCGGAATTTTCAGCCGTTCTTCTGCGGTCAGGCCGGGCACTTGCAACTCCGTTCCCAGCGAAGCCTGCGCGATGCTCAACGGGATCGTGCAGTAAAGATCCGCCCCGCGTCGCTCGAAAAACGAATGTTCCTTCACTTCCAGCACAACGTAGAGGTCGCCTGCCGGCCCGCCATTCGGCCCCGGTTCGCCTTCACCCTGGACGCGGAGCCGCGTTCCCGTGTCCACGCCCGGCGGAATGCGCAGTTCGATGGTGCGTTCGCGATCCAGGCGTCCCTGTCCTTTGCAGTCGGCGCAACGCTCTTTGACGATTTGTCCCGCGCCCTGGCACGAAGGGCAAGTGCGGTTGATGGTGAAGAATCCCTGCTGGTAAATGATTTGCCCGCGCCCGCCGCAAGCCTGGCACGCAACGACGCCCGTTCCCTTCTTGGCGCCCGTGCCGTTGCACGATTCGCAGTACTCTAGCCGAGGCACGCGAATCTTTGTGGTGATGCCGCTGGCGGCTTCTTCAAACGTCAGCGTCATGTCGTACCGCAAATCTCCGCCGCGCTGCACGCGACGCCCGCCGCCGCGCCGTCGGCCGCCGCCAGCGCCAAACAAATCATCAAATCCAAAAAACTCTCCAAAAATGTCGTGGAAATCCTGGAACACCGTGCCGTTGAAATCGGGCTGCGTGCCGATGCCGGCAAGGCCCTCATGTCCGTACGTGTCGTAAATCTGGCGCTTCTGCGTGTCGCTCAGAACGCTGTACGCCTCGGTGCATTCACGGAAGCGGTGCTCGGCCTCTTCCTTGTTCTCTGGACTGCGGTCCGGATGCCATTTCAGAGCCGCCTTCCGGTACGATGACTTGATTTCCTCGATCGACGCCGTTTTCGTAACGCCGAGTACTTCGTAATAATCGCGCTGGTGAGACTTGGCCATATTCGCTGCTGGTCTTCCCTTCGTTCTATTTGAAACTAACAGGGATCGCCACCGGAAGCTCCGCGATCCCAACTGCGTGTTGCCGATTAATTCACTGCTTTATTCGATGCGCCGCCGGGGTGGACTGCTACCCGCACCATCGCCGGCCGCAACACTCGCCCGTTATAAATGTACGCGGGCTGAAACACTTCCAGGATTGTGCCGTCCTCATGTTCCGTGGTTTCCGCGCGATCCATCGCCTGGTGCATGTGCGGATCAAACGGCTTGCCCAGCGGCTCGACGCGTTCCACGCCCAGCCGCGCCAGATTATCCAGAAGCTGTTTGTAAATGAGCTCGAAGCCTTTGCGGTAGCTCGCGTACTCATCTTCCTTATGCGCGGCCAGCGCGTGCTCGAATCCGTCCACGATTGGGATCAGGGACTCCACCACGCGAGCCGTGGCGCGTTTGGAATCCTCGGCGCGCTCCTTTTCAATGCGCTTGCGGTAATTCTCGAAGTCGGCCTGGCGCCGCAGCAGCGTCTGCTGCAGGTCCGCCAGATCTGTCGTGAGTTTCTTCAACTGCGATTCCTCGCTCGCGGAATCCGTGGACCGCGATTCCTGTGGCTGCCCGGAGCCTTCGTCATTGGGCACATTCGTTTTGAAATCCTGCTCGCTCATGAATCTATCCTCTGAACGTTTGGTGTCCTACCCCTTTCTCCCGAATTGCGGCCGCAAGGGTGGATTTCCTACTCGATTTTCTGCAGGGCCTCGCTGAATAGCTGCGCGACATACGCGACCGCGGTCATCGCCCGCTCGTAGTCAATCCGCGTCGGACCCAGCACGCCCAGCGAACCCTGCACTTGGTCGTGGCCCGAATACGGCGCGCTGATCAATGCCAGATTGTGCCCGGCCTGGGAGATTTCCTTGATGCCGATCTGCACGAACACCGGCTCCGGCGTTTCGATGCAAGCGTTCAGCACCGAAACCAGGCGGTTCTTTTCCTCGATCGCCGCAAGCAATTCCCGCAGATGCCCCTGATCGGCGAACTCCGGTGTCCCCACAAACTGCGCCGCTCCCTCAACGTAAATCTGCTGCGTTGATGTTTCTGTCAGCATCGCGGGATCGCATAGCGTCAAGGCGCTCTGTGCCAGCGTTTCGTAACGCTCGCGCTCCGTGGCCAGTTTCTGCAGCAGATCAGCCCGGATGGCGTCCAGCATCCAGCCGGAGTAATTGCAGTTCAGAAAATCGGCCGTGGCGTCCAGTTCGGTCTGGGTAAAACTGCGGCCCGGGCGTAAAACTTTGTCTCGCGTGTTGCCGCCCGGCGATATCAGCACCACCACGACGCGGCCGTCCGGAAGCAGCCACATCCGCGCATGCTCCAGCACCGCGCGGCGCAGCGGCGGCGAAACGATGATGCCCACCCCGCGGGACACTTCGGCAAGCACGTGCCCGGCTCGCTCGGTGATTTCCGCCGCCGAATTCGCGCCGCTCATTTCGTGGGTGATCCACTTGCGGTCTTCGACAGTAAGCGTTGCCTGTGAAGCGATCTCCTGCGCAAAAAAACGATACGCTGCCGCAGTTGGTACGCGCCCTGCCGACGTATGCGGCTGGTACAAATACCCGCCATCCTCCAAATCCGCCATGATGTTGCGGATCGTGGCAGTACTCAAGGACTCCTCGAAGCGCTTGGAAATCGCGCGCGAAGACACCGGCTCGCCCGTCTCGATGTACGTGCGCACCAAGTCCGCCAAAATCTGGCGGTTACGCCGTTCTTGTAGCGCTGGATTCCGCATAGAAGCACTCATGTAAAAGTGCTAGTTACCATTTTAGAAGCCATGTCAAGGGGCGTCAATTGGCCAGAACTCTGGTGTTCTTAATTATTGTCGATTTGGGCGCGCTGCAGCTTGTCCGAGTAATCGACGTAGACCGACTTCCATTCCGTGAAAAAATCGATGGCAGCGACGGCAGCTTCACGGTGGCCGTTGCCCGTCTGCTTCGTGCCACCGAACGGGAGATGCGTTTCCGCGCCAATTGTGGGCGCATTAATATAAACGATGCCGGTGTAAAGGTCCTGCATCGCCGCAAAGGCGCGATTCACGTTGCGTGTGTAAATGGACGCGGAAAGTCCGTAAGGCACGCCGTTGGCAACTTCAATTCCCTGCTCGAAACTCTCAATCGGGATCAGCGAAACGACTGGCCCAAAAATTTCTTCCTGCGCCACCCGCATTTTCGGCTGGCAATCGCCGAACACTGTCGGCTCGTGGAACCAGCCCTTCGCGCGGTCGCCGCTGGCCAGGCGATGTCCGCCGGTCAAAAGCTTCGCACCTTCCTTCACGCCGATCTCCACGTAGGACATCACTGTCTGCAACTGTTGCTCGCTGATGCACGGCCCCATCTCGATCGCCGGATCAAGTCCGTTTCCTACCTTAAGCTTCGAAGCGCGCTCCACAAAACGCGCGACAAATTCCTTGTACACGCTTTTGTGGACCCCAACGCGGCTGGCCGCCGTGCACCGCTGTCCGGTGGTGCCGAATCCGCCCCAAATCGCGCCATCCACGGCAAGCTCCAGATTCGCGTCCTCCATCACCAGAATAATATTCTTTCCGCCCATCTCCAGACTGCAGTGCTTGAACGTTGGCGCGCAAGTTTCCGCGATGATCCGCCCCGTCGCGGTGGAACCCGTGAAACTCACTACCGGCACATCGGCGTGTTTCGTCAGAGCAGCGCCCGCTCCAGGCCCATCGCCTCCCACCAGGTTCACCACTCCCGCAGGCAGCCCCGCCTCGCGAAGTATTTCGATCAGGTGATAGGTAGAGAGCGGAGTATCCTCCGCAGGCTTGATCACCAACGTGTTTCCGCAAATCAGCGCCGGCATCATCTTCCACGAAGGTATCGCCATCGGAAAATTCCACGGCGTAATCAATCCGCAAACGCCGATCGACTGCCGCACGCTCATCGCAAATTTGTTGGAAAGCTCCGACGGCGTCGTCTGCCCGAACAGCCGGCGCCCTTCGCCCGCCATGTAATACGTCATATCAATGGCTTCCTGCACGTCCCCGCGCGTTTCGGCTAGCACCTTGCCCATTTCCCGCGTCATGTCGCGCGAAAACTCTTCCTTCCGCTTCACGATGAGTTCCGCCGCCCGAAAAAGTATTTCCGCGCGCTTGGGCGCTGGAACCAGCCGCCAGCTCTTGTACGCCTCGCGAGCCGCCGAAACCGCCGCGTCCACATCTTCCTGCGAAGACAGCGGGAAAACACCGATCAATTCATCGGTATTCGCGGGATTGCGATTTTCCAGCGTCCTCCCGCTCCTCGGCGCGACCCATTCCCCATGGATGAAATTAATGTACGCCTGCGAAGCGGATGCGGTCGCCATACATCCTCCTGGACAAAATCGAGTCTATCGGCGCGCCCAGCGCCGCGTCAAACCATGCCCGGCCGCCAATCCCCCAGCCTCTTACTCTCTATTCTCGAAACTGTCATTCCGCTGAAACGTAAGGA
>DATLVJ010000625.1:0-3628 GCA_035577585.1 Candidatus Limnocylindrales bacterium | reverse complement strand
ATATCCGCCGCATCCTTCTCAATCTTCTGCCGCCCCCCGCGCCCATACCCAAGCTGCCGCCGGTGCAACTCATGGTTAATAAATTCCACATCCACGCGCAATCCCGCCGGCAGCCCCGACAAAAATGTCAGCAGCCCCTGCCCATGCGATTCACCCGCCGTATAGAATCGAAGCATAAACAACCAGTCTATCGGCCCCTCCCATTTCCGTCCAGCCGCCCAATTTTTCCACGCCTCTCAAATCTCCACTCGTTTGATTTCTTAAACAACGCACGGCTCGCACGTCACAATGTAGCGGAAGCGAGCCCATAAAAAGTCGTTGGGGGTCGGAGCTTCAGCTCCGACAAAAAGAGTTGCGAAAATCAGGGCTTTAGCCCCTGAGGAACTGTTTTTTTCCAACCAGAACCGTCTAGGAGACCAGAACCAAGCAGAATCTGTAGGGGCGGGGCTTGCTTGCCCTGAGCATAGCCGAAGGGCCCCGCCCGCTGTGGCGGCATCCCGCACATTCAATTTGCCAAGGATGTCAACAGGTCCGGATAGTAGCTGGTTCCGGCCCTACGTCTCATATTGAACAGGCAAGTTACCCTACGCCAACGTACTCTCCCCGCGTGGCAACTTGTGGTGACCTCCGTATGCGTCCGCCTACCTGCCTCCGCACAAGCCTCATCGGTGTGAGTGAACTCCACACTGCAACTTCCTGCTTCCCTCTGATGCGCGCATTTAGGTACGTCTCCTGCCCCCGTTTCCAGGCACTTCTCGCCACTGCGTTGCTTTTGATTTCTATAGCTCCCTCTAGGGCGCCAGCTCAGCAACAAAGTCGCACACGAAGGACGAACGACCCCTCCCTCCCGGACGCCCCAATACCCCAATCCGACCCCGAGAATTCACCTCTACACGTGCCCCCTGCGGAAAATTCATCCAGCGTCGCAGGCACCGTCCTCGACGCCAGCGGCGCCTCCGTTTCCGGCGCGGACGTCAGCTTGATCCATGGCGACGGGTCACAACTCCACACCATGGTCTCCGAGGCGAACGGCGAATTTAATTTTACAAAGCTTCCTCCCGGTTCCTATCTTGTGACCGTGCACGCAAAAGGCTTTGCGCCGTTTACATCCGCAAAGTTCGCCATCACCGTGCTGCAGGCCTACGAACTTCCTGGCGTTTCCTTAGCCGTTGCCTCGGCAAGTATGGAAGTGACCGTGCGTCCCATGGAACTCATCGCCGCCGAACAAATAAGGGCGCAGGAGAAGCAGCGCCTGGTCGGCTTCTTTCCAAACTTCTATACCAGCTACATCTATGACGCGGCCCCGCTCAACGCGAAACAGAAATTCTCGCTCGCTGTGCGTGGCACGTTCGATCCGGTTGCCATGCTCGGCGTCGGCATGGCTGCCGGCATCGAGCAAGCCACAAACGCCTACGCAGGCTACGGCCAGGGCGCCTCGGGATACAGCAAACGTTTCGCCGCAAAATTCATCGACGGCCGCAGCAGTGACCTCCTGACTCACGCCGTCTTCCCCGCGCTCCTGCACCAGGACCCGCGCTACTACTACCAGGGCTCTGGCTCCGTGAAATCCCGCGTCGCGCATGCGGTCGCCTCCGCATTTGTCGCGCGCAACGACAGTGGACGCCCAGTGCCCAACACCTCTTATTTTCTAGGTGACCTCTCTGCAGCCGCGCTCTCCAATCTCTACTATCCCAAAGCAAACCGCGGCGCGAACATGGTCTTCACCAATGCCGCCGTCGGCCTAGCCGGACGAATCGGCACCAACCTAATGCGCGAATTCATCTCCCAGCGCCTCTCCACCAACGTACCGGGCAACGGAAAATTATGAACGTGCAGCTTGTCCATGGTACTCACCCGCTGTACAAGAGCGAATCATAAACATCCGGTGTACCTGCCACCCCCATCTCCGTCCCCCAGGCCAAGAATTGGTAGTGATTCAGTTTCCGGTCAGCGCGTTAACTAGGCAGATTGACTAGCTTAGCCATTCGTCTAAACTACAAGTCGAGCCTACGCCCCATGACATCGAAAATGTTCGGTAAGAATCTGGCAGTTCTTTGGATCTTCGCCGCCGTAACGGCGGATTTTTCCCAAGCCGATGTGTCGATGACAAAGCATGTAAAACAAGGTGGAATTGTATCCGGCGAATGGACAAGTAAGTTACGCATTAAGGGACTCAAAATGCGGATAGAGACTACGGAAAGCGGCGACAATCATGTGTCCATCTACGATTTAGACAGCGGGAAAGCGTATAAGCTGGACCCGAAGCACAAGCAGGTGATTGTCGTTGATCTTAAATCTGCAACCGAACACATCAAAGGCGGATTCTTGCCCGATAGGTTAAGGCGGGTGGTCAAGGAAACTGGAAACAAAAGAGAAATTGGCGGCTTGAGTTGTGATGAATACACCTTTGACATGCAGGCTCCGACTGCGCCGTCACGCGGAGGGACCTTCGTTCAACATGACAGTGGAACAGTTTGCGTATCTCAGACGATTCCTGAAGGCATAGAGGTCACGAGTTTCGTGTTGGAAGCAAAAAAGCGAGGATACGCAGTGGCCATAGGTGCACTCAGCCCCAGCCAATCCGCTATCGGGCCATACTTCTTCGGACAACAACCGAATGTGATGGTACTCGCTGCAAGTTCAGAATCGAAGGTCAATGGCCCCATCACGGAGTTAGGTGCCATGACCAACGTTACAACCACTTTCACCATGATCGATATAAAATCAGACTCAGTCCCCGATGAGGATTTCCAAATCCCACCTGACTGGAAGCAGAAAAAAGAAAGCGCTTTTTGATGACTTGGCCCTGCTAACTCCTGACAAGTCGGGTTACTGGATATCCGTCTCCGAGGAAGTAGAAAACTAAGCACATCCCACACCTTTGGTACTAACGGTCCATCGTCCCTCGCGCCTTCACCTGCCAGCCTTCTAACTGTTGCTCACTAATCGCTCTGGCACGGGGGCACACCCATGAACTTTCTCACTAGGGCCACGCTCGCATCGTTCTTCTTCCTCGCGCCATGCTCCGCCATGCGGGCGCAAACCCCGCAACCCCCGTCGTCCGCCACGCCGGAAGACGATTATTACTACCTCCGCGACCAAGCCGAAGCCGGCGACGCTCAAGCCCAATTCGCCCTCGGCAATCTCTATTTTCGCGGCCGTGGTGTCGCCCAGGACTACACCCAAGCCCTAATCTGGTACCGCCAATCCGCCGACCAGGGCTTCGCCCCCG
Organism: Candidatus Limnocylindrales bacterium; assembly: GCA_035577585.1. Classification (GTDB taxonomy): domain Bacteria; phylum Acidobacteriota; class Terriglobia; order Acidiferrales; family UBA7541; genus Acidiferrum. The sequence continues at coordinate 396 of DATLVJ010000625.1, read as the reverse complement.
CGCAAAATCAACTCGGCAACATGTATGAACACAATTTCGGCGTCAAAACAGATTACGCCCGCGCCATAACCTACTACCATTCCGCCTCTGACCAAGGCTACGCCCTCGCCCAATTCAATCTCGCTTCCATGCTCCAAAACGCCCGCGGTGTCCGCCGCGACTATCGCCAGGCCCTCGCCCTCTACCGGAAAGCCGCCGACCAAAATCTCCCCGAAGCCGAACAGGAAGTCGCCTACTTCTATCAGTGCGGCTTTGTCGGCAACCGCGATTATGACAAGGCCATTTCCTGGTATCACCGCGCCGCCGCCCACGGCAACTCTAACGCCGAAAATCAGCTCGGCTATATGGCAGAAGAAGGCTGGGGCCAACCGCAGGATTATGTCGTCGCCCTCTCCT
>DATLVJ010000624.1:0-2735 GCA_035577585.1 Candidatus Limnocylindrales bacterium | reverse complement strand
CCCCAAAAAAAATTACGGGTAACCCGGGGGCCGCAGTTTGATTGGTTCGCGGAAGAGGCGCACAGCGCTTTGGCATCCGGCGAATTCCTGGTTCGCGAAGAATCGAACCGGCTTGGCTTGCGGCTGGATGGGCCGCGGCTGGCAGCGCGGGTCGAGACAGAGATGATCAGCGAAGGCACGCCGCTGGGAGCGATACAAGTTACCCCGTCGGGGCAGGCAATCCTCTTGTTTGTGGAACAGCAAACAACGGGTGGGTATCCGAAAATCGCGAACGTCGTCGGGGCGGATTTGCACTGCGTGGGGCAGCTACGGCCGCGCGATACGATCCGGTTCGAAGTCGTCTCGCAAACGGACGCGCGGGAATTGTGGATCAAACAACGGGAGCTATTGAGTTCTGAGGAGCGGCTGTTCGTATGAGGAGGGTGGACCTGAATTGCGACCTGGGCGAACTGCCGGAGATGCTGGCGAATGGGAGCCAGGAGGCGCTGCTGAAGTTTGTGACCTCGGCGAACGTGGCTTGCGGCGGGCATGCCGGCGATGAAGAGATGATGCGCACGACGATCGAGCAGGCGCTGCAGAATGGCGTGGCAGTGGGGGCGCATCCGGGGTATGAGGACCGCCAGAATTTTGGACGAGTGGCGATGAACTTGCGCATGGAGGAGATCCGGGACTCGGTTTACCGGCAAGTCGCGGCGCTGGGAAAAATAGCGGACGCCTGCGGCGCGGCCGTGGTGCACGTGAAGCCGCATGGGGCCCTGTATAACCAGGCGACGAAGGATGCGGGAATCGCGCGCGCGATTGCTGAGGGTGTGCGAATGTGGAGGCAGGATGTGGTGCTGGTGGGGCTGGCGGGATCGTTGATGTTGGATGAATTTCGGGCGGCGGGATTTCGGGCGGCTGCGGAGGCGTTTGCGGACCGGCGCTATGAGAAGGATGGAAGTTTGCGGGCGCGGAAATTTCGGGATGCACTGCTGGACGTGCCGGAGAAAGCAGCGGAGCAGGCGGTGCGGATCGCGGAGGGACGCGGCGTTTTGACGCGAGAAGATGAAGTGGTGGTAGTGGAGGCCCAGACGATCTGTATCCATGGGGATACGCCCGGTGCGGGACGCATTGCGGAAGCGGTGCGGAAGGCGTTGGTAAAAGTAGGTGTGGGAGTCTGGGCTTTAGGGGAGTAAAGGAAGCCGAATCCGGCGAGGCGGGGCGAAGAACCCAGCGATCTCACTTTTTCAGCACTAGCAGGAACGCTGCGCGACCGGAAGAATTGTGGCCGAGTCGCAGGCAGGAGTTGGCAAGAGAGAATTGCCAGGATTTGTGGTGTACGGTAAAGTAGAAAGAGCAGTTGCCACGATTGATTGGGCCTGTAGCTCAGGTGGCTAGAGCGCGCCCCTGATAAGGGCGAGGTCGGTGGTTCAAGTCCACCCAGGCCCACCATTCTCAGAGAGTCGGAACACCCAAACTTTGCGTTTAGTTCCGGTGCCAAGTGCATACGCCCCAGATATGCCTCTGCGGGCGAACTCCAGCAGAAAGCGGCCTTTGACGCCGAGAAACTGAGCAGCTTGGTCTGCCGATACAAACGGCTATGGCATCATGGCTATTGGTGTGACAGTGGCACGTGAGGAGGACATTAGTCACTTCTTTGTTCGTCTAAGCATTCTGAAGGAATGCGGCTACCTCGGGCACGGTTTGGCAACTATTGTCGCCATTCCCCTGTGGCCGCGCTTGTCGCGCAATTTATTTCGTGCGAGTGAATGAATTTCATGTTTTCTTTGCGGTCTCAAACAGAGTGCCGTTGCCATCTACAGGCCCGTCGCCATTCTTCGACTGGTTTTCGAGCCAGGCTTTGAATTCGTCGTCTTTGCGAAAAAGGAGCCTGAGCGCTTCGCTAACTACGTACGACTCGGACGAACCAATGAATTCGGCATACTTCTGCAGCCGTGTTCTGATGTTCTCCTCGATGCGAAGCTGGAGAGTTTCATTCTTTGGCGGTTTTGGTGGAGCCTTCAGGATTGCCATGTTGTCTCTCGTATTAGGTCTGCGGACACAGACGCCCGCGAAGGGGAACAAAGGCAAGCGCCCCTCTATTCTTATCCTTTCTGCGATTGGCTAGGAATTTGTGTCGCAGCGAACAGCAAATAATTTGCGAGGGTAGAGTCCAGGCTAATCTCAGGGTCCTGGCAATAAACGTTTTGGTACAAGCGGCCGCAGCATTTGTGACTATGGGAGCTGATGAAGAATTCGTCTGGGACTGGGAAGTGAGGGTTATACAGCTGATCAGGGATCCTGCAGTGCAATTAGTGAACCGATAGTTCTAATATCTCTAAGAATAACTAACATCTGATAAAACAGTTGCAGGTCGCCTGGCCTGAGCAAGACTTCTGAATGCATGCGCTCAAGGGACGCCTGCCCCGAGAATCGTGGTCCTTAATTCTACTGTCTTCACCGCGCTTAGCCTCTCGGCCACCCTCTCCGCCACAGCCTCCTCGCCAATCTCAAAACTGCGAAGAAACTGGGCAGTTAACAGGAAACCGAATTGGGGCTTGGCTGAATTGTCGGCGATTCGTACTAGTGATTCTCGTTACCTGCCCGCTTGCGCCTGAGACATTGCCGACTCGGAAGTAATTTGACCTGCGATCCACTGTGGTCCGAAGCGAAATTCGGGTGCGATCCCAAGAATGGAGTGAACCCTTGAAGTGGCACACAAAATTGGGCACAGTTTCCGGGAAAGGAAACGCAGG
>DATLVJ010000623.1:0-2935 GCA_035577585.1 Candidatus Limnocylindrales bacterium | reverse complement strand
TAGCCATCGCGCTGGCCGAGGGCATCCGCCGCAGCGTCGGCAGCACCTTCGGCGTAGGTATCACCGGCATCGCCGGCCCCAGCGGCGGCAGTGAGGAAAAACCCGTGGGCACGGTTTACATCGCCCTGGCAACTCCCACCGGAACAAAAGACCGCCTCGTTCATCTTCCCGGCGACCGCGAAATGATCCGCTTCTACGCTTCGCAACTCGCTCTCGACATGGTCCGCGTCCACTACCTCTTCGACGGCAAGCCCCAGCCACGCCGCGTCAATCCGTCAAACTGAGACAGGCCGCCAAGGTGCGACTCTTCATCGCCATCGAAATTCCCGAAAACATCCGCAACACCTTTGCGTCCCTGCTAAAAGAATTTCGCGCCTTCGCTCCCCACCTCAAGTGGGTCCGCGCGGAAAATCTCCACGTCACGCTGAAATTTCTTGGCGAAACCGACGCCTCAAACTTGGACGCCTTGCAATACGCGCTTTCCGCCGTTCAATCGCCAGAGCCGGTATGTCTCGAATTTCGCGGCCTCGGCTTTTTCCCCAACCAGAAACGCCCCCGCGTTCTCTGGGCGGGCATGGAAGCCTCGCCAAATCTCAAGTCGCTCGCCGCGTATATCGATCAAGCCGCACATCCCCTCGGGTTCCCCCTCGAAGAACGCCCCTTCACACCGCACCTGACATTGGCCAGGCTCCCACTCCCCGGCATTCCCCCAAAATTGCTTCTGGCCATGAACGACATCAACGAGAAGACCGGCCACTCCTTCGGCTCTCTGCGCACAACAAACTTTCATCTCATCGAAAGCAAGCTCAAACCCGCCGGAGCGGAGTACACTACCGTGCAATCGTTTCACTTCGCCGCGGAGGCATAGTCCTGCATGTCGTTCGTAACGCCGACCACCATCCTTCTCCTGGCCGCCGTCTATCTTCTCGGCTCGATTCCCTTCGGCCTGCTTCTCGCCAGGCTGTCTGTCGGCAGCGACATCCGAAAATCCGGCAGTGGCAATATCGGTGCCACCAACGTCGCCCGTGTCGCCGGCCCCGCCGCTGGAATCCTTACCCTCATTCTCGACGCTGCCAAAGGCTCCGCCGCCGTCTGGCTCGCCACGCGATTCACCGAACACAGCTCAACCCTCATGACGCTCGCCGGCGTCATCGCCCTCCTCGGCCACTGTTTTCCCGTCTGGCTGAAATTCAAGGGCGGCAAAGGAGTCGCCACCGCCCTCGGCGTATTCCTGATGCTTGCGCCGATGGCGGCTCTGTGTGCGCTTCTCGTGTTCATCGCCGTCACTCTCGCCTGGCGCTACGTCTCCCTCGGCTCCGTTTCCGCCGCCGCGGCGATGCCACTGCTAATGTATTTCCTCTGGGCGCCTGGCCACGCACCGCCTCTCGTCGTCGACTTCGGCACCCTCTTCGCTTCCGCGCTCGTCATCGTCAAACACGACGCCAATCTCCAACGCCTCGTCGACGGCACCGAGCCTAAATTTTCCTTCGACAAATCCAAGGAAGACCCCGCATGAGCCGCATCGCCATTCTCGGCGCCGGCAGTTGGGGCACCGGACTTGCCATCGTGTTGTCGTCCAGCCGCCGCAAACACGAGATCCGTCTCTGGGCCCGCGATGCGTCCCTCGCCGATTCCATCGAGCGTGTTCGCGAAAACAAGGAATACCTCCCCGGCATCTCCATTCCACCCTGCGTGAAAGCCTCTTCGAAACTTGACGAAGCGTTGCGTGAAGCCCAAATCGTCATCGGTGCGGTACCCTCCGCGCACACCCGCTCCATTTTCGCCCTTGCCCTCCACTTCATCTCCCGCGACGCGGCCTTCGTCAGCGCCACCAAAGGGCTGGAGCCCGCCACGCATCTGCGCATGAGCGAAGTCATCTCTCAAGTCCTAAACGCGCGCTTCGTTCCCAGCCTCGCCGTGCTCTCCGGCCCATCCTTCGCTGCCGAGGCTGCTCAAGGCCAGCCAACCGCCGTCGTGCTCGCTTCCAAAGACGCCGCTCTCAGCGCCTATTTGCAGGAAGAACTTTCCGGCCCTGCGTTTCGCCTCTACACCAACGACGATGTCCTCGGCGTGGAACTCGCCGGAGCCATGAAAAACGTCATGGCCATCGCTGCCGGCGCCTGCCAGGGGTTGGGCCTCGGCGCAAATTCCCTGGCTGCCCTGATCACTCGCGGCCTTGCCGAAATGACGCGCCTCGTTGTAGCACTTGGTGGAAAACCCGAAACCCTCAGCGGCCTTGCAGGCATGGGCGACCTCATCCTCACCTGCTATGGCGCGCAAAGCCGCAACCGCCGCGTTGGCTTCGAACTCGGCCAGGGCCGCTCTTTACAAGAAATCCTCGCTGGCATGACCATGGTTGCCGAAGGAGTCGGCACCACCGCCGCCCTCCTCGCCCTGGCAAAAGAAAATCACATCGAACTCCCCGTCACCCAGCAGGTCCACAGCATCCTGCATCTCGGCAATTCCCCCCGCGAAGCCATCCGCGCCATCATGGAGCGCCCCCTGAAACGAGAGTAACCAACCACGGGTCGCCGCTTCGCTTCCTGCTATCTGTTATCTGCTAGCTGCTATCCCGCCGCAAAAAGCACTCAACCGCAGCCCCCTGCTCCCCTTCAACTAATCACTGATAACTGTTAACTGATTACTTCCCTCCCAGTACCCCCGTCCTAGTTGCACTTCCGCGCCCCCTGTCCTTTAGGCCAGCCGCTTTCCTCCTCCCTCCCCTCCTACAATTAATGTGTTGCGATGGCGGACAGCATTCCATCGATCTTGATGCGCCTCCGTTCCGGCCGGGTGCGCATCCTCTGGCTTGTGCTCGGTGCGCTCCTGCTTGTGAGCGCGCTTCCGATTGGCTTGTACCACCGCCAGGTTCTCGAGCTCAGCCAGGAAAAGCTCGTTGACACCGAGCGCGTTCAGCAAACCGAACTCACCCGTT
>DATLVJ010000622.1:0-5530 GCA_035577585.1 Candidatus Limnocylindrales bacterium | reverse complement strand
AAGCCAAAATACTGAGCGTGACGTGCAGCGCGAAGACCACCCCGTGTGCCTCGGTGGGCGTGGAGGGATGCTCCGGGGCGAATGTGGCGGCGAGAAAAAACGCCAGAATGATCGGGACGACAAACGCGCCGACCGTCCGTTGGCGGTGGTAGATTTCGAGACAAAGGTAGGTTACCGCAAGGAGCCAGCCGAAGAGCGACATCGAGCCTTGCAAGTCATGGTATGGGACGGAGTGCATGGCCTTTGCACGGCCCAGCAGCGCCAGGTAGTGGAAGACTAAACCCATAAACATCAACAGTGTAGCCAGACGTCCAGTCAACTCTTTCCCCGCCGAGAGAAAGCCCATGTACAGGCCCATGCTCAGAAGGTAGGCCAGCACCGTCAAGATGACAAAAATATGATTCATCGGCTAGGGTCCTTGCCGGGTCGAGGCGAAGGGAGCAGGTGTTCATCCCCTGGCCTGCGCGACATCTCAGATACGCTCAGTATAGCGTAGTCGCAGATATCTTCCATCGACCGTGCACTTCCGACAGTAGAAAACATTTAAATTCAGGCGCATAAAGGTGCGGCAGCTCAGGCCTTCGAGGCCTGAGGGCTTCCGCTGCTTGAGGCGGCATCGCCTAAGTCGTGAAAATCCTCACCCCGGAAGGGCTGACCTACAGGGCGGACACCGGATCGCTGATTCGCAAGTTATCGTCGGGAGTCGCCCGTTTTGGCTATGACGTAGAACTTTTCTTCCACGGCGGGAAGCTCGCGGATTTGTTATTCTGTGACCGCAGGACTTATGACCAACGAAGCTGCGTCATTAACCCGCAAGGAGTTGTTTCTTCGCGCCGCGAGGTGCGAACCCGTTTCGCGGCTGCCCGTGTGGATGATGCGGCAGGCGGGGCGCTACCTTCCTGAATACCGCGAAATTCGCGCCAAACATTCATTTCTGGAGGTCTGCAAGACGCCAGACCTGGCGGTGGAAGTTTCGATGCAGCCGTTTCGCCGGCTGGGCGTGGACGCGATCATTATTTTTTCAGACATATTGATTCCAGCCGAAGCGATGGGATTGCCGCTGGAGCTCGAAGACAAGGGCCCGAATTTGCCCGAGCCCGTGCGGACAGAAGCGGACATCCGAAAACTGCACCTCTTCGACCCCGAAGTGGAGACCGGCTTCCTGATGGAGGCGCTGCGGCGGACCGTGAAGCAAGCGGGGCCGGATGTGCCGGTGCTGGGCTTTGCCGCTTCGCCGTGGACTCTGGCGTGTTACATGGTGGAGGGCCGCACCAAAGAAGGCTTCGCCACGGTGAAGAAATTCCTTTACAGCGAGCCGAAGGTTTTTCGCGAGCTGTTGAACAAGATCGGGCAAGCCACGATTCTCTACCTGAAAGCCCAGATTGCCGCGGGCGTTTCGGCGGTGCAGCTGTTTGATACCTGGTGCGGCGAGCTGGATTTGAAGGATTACACAGAGTTCGTGCTGCCCGCGGTGCGGGAAATCATCGCTGGGCTGGGCAATAAGGTGCCGGTCATCTATTACACCAAAGCCTCGCATCATCTGATGCCCGCGGTCGTGTGGGCCGGAGCCAACGTATTGAGCGTGGACTGGCGAATTTCGCTGGCCGAGGTGCGCAAGCTCGCCGGTCCCAATGTGGCTTTGCAGGGAAATCTTGACCCTGCGATCTTGTTCGCGCCTGCTGAGAAGATCCGCCACGCCACCCTGGACATCGCCGCCGAACTATCCGGCCACGGACATATTTTGAATCTTGGCCACGGGATTTTGCAGCACACGCCCGTGGAAAATGCACAGTTGTTTATTCACACCGGCCAGCAAGCCGCTCTGCAGCAAGCGCAGCCGGCGGTACAAACGCGCCGTTAGGCGCAGGAGGCGAGTGCCGTGCCTAGCATGAATCCATCGTTGCGGGAGATGCAGGCGGAACTCTCCGTGGGAGAGGACTTCGTCGCCCGCTACAATCGCCCCGGCCCGCGCTACACCAGTTATCCAACGGCGCCGGTGTGGAACGAAGCCTATGGCCCGAACGATTTCGAAGCGGCGATGCGCACCGCCGAGGCAAAGCGCAGCCCGGTTTCGCTGTACATGCATCTTCCCTTCTGCGAGAGCCTGTGCCTCTTCTGCGCGTGCAATGTGATTATCCGTAAGGACAAGAGCGGCACCCCGCCGTACCTGAACATTCTGAAAAAAGAGATCGACCATATTGCCGGCCGGGTTTCCCGTGATCGTCATGTTTCGCAATTCCATTGGGGCGGCGGGACGCCGACATATCTTTCCCCCGAACAGATTGAGGAGTTATTTGTCTACACGCAAGAGCGCTTCCACTTCGCGCCCGACGCTGAGATCGGCATCGAAGTCGACCCACGGGTGACTTCGCGCGCGCACATGGAAATACTCCGCAAAATGGGCTTCAACCGCCTGAGCATGGGCGTTCAGGATTTCAAGGAAGACGTGCAGAAGGCCATCCATCGGATCCAACCCTATGAACAGACGCGCGACCTAATCGCCATCGCGCGGGAACTTGGTTTCGACAGTATCAACGTCGACCTTATTTACGGCTTGCCTTACCAGACCGCGGAAAGCTTTGCGCACACTGTTGACCAGATCGTCAGCCTCTCGCCCGACCGAATCGCCATGTTCAGCTATGCGCACGTGCCGTGGCTCAAAAAGCAACAGGGTTCGTTTGTCGGACATCTGCCCGAGGGGATGAAGAAATTCGACATTTTCCGCAGCGGCCTGCTGAATTTTCTGGAGGCCGGGTATCTCTACATTGGAATGGACCACTTTGCGAAGGAAAACGACGAATTGGCCGTCTCGCAGCGCAATCGCACGCTGCACCGCAATTTTCAGGGTTACACCACGAAAGCCGGCGCAGACCTTTACGGCATGGGCATCACCGCCATCAGCAGCATCCAGGAAACGTACGCGCAGAATCACCGCGACCTGCCCGCATGGGAAAAGTCTGTCGAGGAGCGTGGGGTCGCCACCATGCGCGGCTACAAGCTTTCTCCGGACGACGTCATTCGCCGAGAAGTCATCAGCCGCTTGCTGTGCCACACCGTCATCGTGAAAGACGAAATTTCACAACAATTCGCCATAAACTTCGATGAGTACTTTGCGCCCGAACTTGAGCATTTGAAGATGCCGCAGGAGGATGGCCTGGTGGTCATCAACGATAAGGAAATCCGCACCGCTTGGCTGGGACGAATTTTCATCCGCAACCTGGCCATGGTTTTTGACCCATATCTGGAGAAGCAGCAGCTGGCCGCGCGGCCGCTCTTTTCCAAGACCCTCTAGCCGCTACAGGGGCCGCACATGTCCGATCGGGTTGAAGCTCTCGTCGTGGGCGCGGGCATTTCCGGGCTCGCCACGGCTTACGCATTGCAAAAAGCCGGCATCGCCACGCGCGTCGTGGAAGCGGCGGCGCGTCCCGGCGGCGTGATTCAGTCGCAGAGGCGAGACGGATATCTGCTCGAGTGCGGCCCACAAAGTTTCAGCGGAAATGGTTCCATCTCCGCAATGTGCCGCGACCTCGGAATTATGGAAGAACGCGTTCTTGCGGACTCCAAAGCGCCACGCTATGTCCTGCTCGACGGCAAGCTTCAACAAGTCCCGATGGGCCCCGGGTTGCTCGCTTCCTCTTTTATGGGCGGCGGGACGCGCACCGCGATTCTTCGCGATATTTTTGGCAGCAGCGAATCGCCGGAGCCCGACGAATCCGTTGCCAGCTTCGTTCGGCGCAAATTCTCGGCAACTCTCCTCGATCGGCTCGTGGGCCCGTTCGTATCAGGTATCTACGCCGGGGATCCGGAACAATTGAGCCTGCGCGCGGCTTTTCCGATCCTCTATGAAGCGGAAAAGGCAGCCGGAAGCATCACGCGCGGCGTATTCAAGGTGATCAAGCAGCGCAATGCGGCGAACGGCACACAGCCGCGGGTGCCGAAAGAAAAGGTCACCCTGCAGTCGTTTCGCGAGGGCAACGAGACGCTGATCCGCGCGATCGCCGCGCGACTAGCGGAGCGATTGACCTGCGACGCAACGGTTACGCGCATCGAGGCGCTCAACGCCGCCCAGGAGCCCAAGGCGCCCCGTTTTCGCGTGAGCCTGCGCGGCCCACGCGGCGAACAGACCCTGGATACGGAGCGGCTGATTCTTTCGGTGCCCACGGATACAGCCGGCCGGCTGCTGGAACCGCTCGATCTGGGCTTTGCGGCGCAGCTCAGTGCGATTGCGTATGCCGGAGTCGCAGTGGTTTCGCTCGGCTACCGCAAAGGCGACGTCGGCGACACCTTGGCAGGTTTTGGTTTTCTGGTGCCGCGCTCATCCGGTCTCAGCATTCTCGGGACGGTATGGAACTCTTCCCTTTTTGCCGGGCGGGCGCCGGATGGGCAGGCCCTGCTGACAAGCTTTGTCGGAGGAGCCACCAATCCAGCCGCCGTGAACAAATCACCGGAGCAACTTGTGGCTCAGGTCCATCGCGAAATGGCGCCACTGCTGGGGCTGCGCAAAGAACCGGTTTTCAGCAACGTAACGATCTGGCAGCGAGCAATCCCACAATATAACCTGGGCCACACCTCGAGAATTTCTGCGATTGAAACCCTGCGCTCCCGCTTTCCCGGGCTCTATTTTTCAGGAAATTACCTAAATGGTCCCGCCATCGGCACTTGCGTCGAGCAAGCCATGAAAGTTGCCGACGAGGTTCGGGTCAGCTTCGCGAACTAACCTTTTTCTTTTTGCCGGTGAGCCAGACGGATCTCCCTGCGTTTCGCGGCTTCGCGCCAGCGCCGCTTTTCTTCCGCAGTCTTCAAAATCAGCGGCGGGACTGGTCGCGGCTTGCGCGTAAACTCGTCGATCGCGACAAAAGTCACATAGGCGGAAGTGGTATGTTTGCGCTCGCCGGTCAGAAGATTTTCCGAAAACACCTCCACGCCGATCTCGAGCGAAGTGGTGAACACGCGGTTTACCTGCGATTTCAACATGACGATTTCACCCAGGTTCACGGGGTTCCGGAAATCGATGTAATCCACGGAAGCCGTTACCATGTAGCTGTTGGCGTGCCGGCTCGCGGCCATCGCGGCAACGATGTCCACCATGTGCATCACGTGCCCGCCGAGCAGTTTGCCGAGCGCATTCGTCTGCGCGGGCAGCACCACTTCCGCCATTTCCGATGCCGACGCGCTCACCGGCTTGCCCTTCACTCTCCACTCGTCCATCAATGCGGGTGTCGCCTTGTCCTTTGCCTTCATCGCTCTCCCTTGCGCGGCGCCTTTGGCCGGGAATTGCTCTACCCGTATAATACGCAAGACTCCCATGACCGAACAAAACAAAACCCGGCGGCAGAAGCTGGAACAATTTCTCGTTCAGAATCCCAACGATGCATTTTCACGCTACGGGATCGCGCTCGAATGCCTGCGCGAAGGCGATATTCCCGCCGCCGAAACGCATTTCAAAACTTTGCTGGAATCAAATCCGGATTACGTGCCCGGCTATCAGATGTACGCACAAACCCTGGCGCAACACAATCGCGCGGAAGAG
>DATLVJ010000621.1:0-3212 GCA_035577585.1 Candidatus Limnocylindrales bacterium | reverse complement strand
GTTGGCGTTCGGTTCCGTGAACCACAGCGCGTGGTCCGGCCCGACAGTAATCCCGACGGGGTTGCTGCTGGGCGCAAGGGCGAACTCGGTAATCACTCCACCTGTCGTGATCCGGCCGATCTTGCCGGCGGTCGTTTCCGTGAACCATAACGCGCCGTCCGGCCCGGCAGTAATACCTCCAAGGGTAGTGGCGGTGGATAGCGGGTACTCGGTAACCGCTCCTGCTGTCGTAATGCGTCCAATACGGTTGTTGGATTCCGTAAACCATACCGCCCCGTCCGGCCCGTTCGTAATTCCTGAGGGCTGGCTCAGCAGGGTAGGAAACTCAGTAATGACGCCGGCGGTCGTAATGCGACCGATTTTACCGGGGCCGCAGCACTGCAGATCCGTGAACCAAAGGGCGCCGTCCGGTCCAGTTGTGATCTCTTGCGGGTAAATGCAACAGGGTTCCAGGGAGTACTGAGTCATAACCCCGGCTGTAGTGATGCGCCCAATGCTGTTGTAAGAGGGCTGACCAAACCACAAAGCGCCGTCCGGTCCCGCTGCGATCCCGGTTGGGGGGCCAAAACAGCAGTTCGTCGAATACTCGGTCAATGTTCCAGCGGTGCCCATTCGCCCGATTGTCCCGGTAATTGCATTGATACCCTCCCTCTCGACAAACCAAAGCGCCCCATCGGGCCCGAGCGTAATCGCGCTTGGGTTACTAGCCGCGCTCGGCAGAGGGAACTCTTTGATCGCATTCCACCCTTCAGACAAACCAGTGCCAGGCGGCGTGGCGGCCAGCGGGCGAAAAACAGCCTCGCTGGCGGATTGCGTCTGCGCCAACGCAGGCAAGGCCGGCAGCACTAGCGCAATCCAGACAACTAAATGACTTTCTCTAAATCTCCGAGTGAAGGCGCAGCGGCCCATAATTAGTCCTCCATTGGCACGACAGCGCTCGAACGCGACGGTTCGGCGGTAACATCGCGGCGGTAGGGATTGTAGTTCAGCCACATGCCCACGGCAAGCCCTATGCGGAACATGCTAGGTGCGAAGGCTGCTAAGCAGCGGACGAGAGGCGCGTGGCAATGACGAAGTCGATCGTGGTTATTACACTGCGCTTGCACTGTCTCAGCTCCCCTGTTTTTCCCACACCTCCCCATTCAGCAACGTCGTCGGCCTCCGGCCTTCAAGCGCCGCCACGGCATTCTCCGCCGCCAGCATCGACATCTTTTTGCGCGTATCCACCGAAGCGCTTGCAATGTGCGGTTCGAGCACGACGTTTTCAAGCCGCAGCAAACCCGGGTGCACCTGCGGCTCGTTCTCGAACACGTCTAGGCCCGCGCCGGCAATCACGCGCTTCTCGAGCGCCTCCGCCAGCGCCGCCTCATCCACCACCGGGCCGCGCGATGTGTTCACCAGGATCGCCGTCGGCTTCATCATGCGAAGCTGGGGCCCGCTGATCATGTGGCGCGTGTGCGGCAACAATGGAACGTGCAGGCTCACGAAATCGGATTCGCGCAGTAGCGTCTCGGCGCTAACGAATTCGGCCCCCAACTCGCGCTCGATCGCTTCCGGCGCGCGCACCGCGTCGTGATACAGAATCCGCATCGAAAACCCGCTACCGCGCCGCGCCATCGCCTGCCCAATGCGCCCCATGCCGAAAAGGCCCAGCGTGCGGTGATGGACATCCTGGCCCACCAGTAAATCAATCCGCCATTTGCTCCACTTGCCGGCGTGCAGAAATTGATGCCCCTCCACCACCCGCCGCGACGCCGCCATCAGCAGCGCGAACGCGAAGTCCGCCGTGGTATCCGTCAGCACATCCGGCGTATTGGTTACCAGAATGCCGCGCTTCGTGGCGGCCGCCACGTCGATGTTGTCGAACCCCACCGCCACATTGGCGATTATGCGCACCCCATCGAGCTGATCGATAACCGCCGCCGGAAATTTATCCGTAAGCTGGCTGACGACTCCCTGCTTCCCGCGAATCCGCGCCAGCAGGTCGGCCGCCGAAAGGCCGTCGTCGGATTCGGCGTAATCCAGCTCCACATGCTGCTTCAGAAATTCAATCGCCTCGGGATAAATGCGTTTCGTAACCAGAACCACGGGTTTCATCGGACGGCAATTGTCGCACACCGCCCCCGCATCGTACAATTGCGGTTCATTCCCTGATTTACTTCCAAGGAGAAAAACTGCATGGCGAAACTCGGATTTCTAGGTCTGGGCATCATGGGCTATCCCATGGCGCGCAATCTGCTGCGCGCGGGTCACGAGGTGGCCTTGTGGTCCAACACTGCGTCTAAAGCCAAAGAGCTGGCTGCGGCCGAAAAGGGCAAATTCTGTAGCACCCCGAAAGAAGTGGCGCAGAACGCCGAGTGCATTTTCTTGTGCGTAGGTGACACTGCCATGTCCGAACGCGTCAACCTCGGCCCGGACGGGGTAATCGAGGGAACGAAGCCAAATGCCATCGTCGCCGACGCCAGCACTATATCCCCCAGCGGCAGCCGTCGGATCGGGACCGCTTTCGCCAAAAAAAACGTCCACTACCTCGACGTGCCTTGCACCGGTTCCACCCCCGGCGCCAACGCCGGAACCCTGACTTTCATGGTTGGCGGCGACCAGGCGATTCTAGACAAAATCCGGCCCTGGATGGAGCACATGGGCAAGCGCATTTTCTACTGCGGCGGCCCCGGCCTTGGTCTGCAAGCCAAATTATCGCAGAACCTGATCCTTTCCAACATCCTACAGGCCTTTAACGAGGGCATGGTTCTGGCGACCAAAGGCGGTGTGGATCCGAAGCTCATGCTCGAAGTCCTCACCAACAGCGCCGCCAAGTCCGGGCTGATCGACTTCAAGGCCCCTTACGTCTTCAAGCGCGATTTCAGTCCTCAGTTCTCCGTAAAATGGATGGATAAGGACATCGGCCTGATGCTGGAATCGGGTCAGGAACTGAAAGTTCCCCTCCCGTTGACCGGTTTGACCCGGCAAATGTTCCAGGCGGCCATTGCCACCGGGCATGCAGATGAGGATATCTGCTCTACAATCAAAGTTTTAGAGACAATAGCGGGCGTTGAGGTCCGACCGGGCAAGGAATAATACAGATTTTGGTTGCATTTCGTTAACTCTTATCCTAATATTGGAATCAAGCCGGGGAGGCAACTCCCACCAAAGCGAGACTAACCTCTAAATAAAGACCCCTGAAGCAATCCTCCCCGGCGCCCGAAAGGGTT
>DATLVJ010000620.1:0-8683 GCA_035577585.1 Candidatus Limnocylindrales bacterium | reverse complement strand
GTTCCCGGCGAGTTGCGGCTGAGCGGCCCGGTGGTCGCCGACATCTTCCTCGGCAAGGTCAAGATGTGGAATGACCCTGTGATTGTGAAGTTGAACCCTGAAATGAAGCTGCCGGCGCGGCCGATTCAGGTCATTCACCGCACCGATGGAAAGGGATCCAACTATATTCTCGCGGATTACCTTTGCAAGGTGAGCCCGGAATTTCTCGCGAAGGCGGGGCGTGGCGAGTCGCCGAAGTGGCCGGTCGGCACGAGCGCAGGCCGTTCGCAGGATATGTCAGACCACGTTCGCGCCACGGCGGGCGCGATCGGCTACACCGAACTGAGTCTTGCCGAGCGCGCTTCACTGCGCATGGCGCGAATTAAAAACGCCGCCAATGAATTCGTCAAGCCGACGGAAAAAACCATCGCGACCGCTTCGCTCGAGGCGAAGATCAGCAACGACGACTTTCGCCTCTCGTTGACGAATGCTCCCGGCAAGGAAAGCTATCCGATCACCAGCTTCACGTGGTTCTACGTGCCGCTCAAAGCGAAGGATCCGTTGCGCGGCCGTGCCGTCGCCGCATATCTGAAGTGGATTTATTCCGACGGCCAGCAGGTCGCGCAAAACCAAGGCTACGCCACGCTACCGAAAGAATTACTCAGTAGGGTCGCCGCGTCCGCCGCAACCGTTCACTGAATCTGGCCATGTTTTGAAAGATTGTGACGCGCGCACACAAGGCGACTATTTTCCGCGGTCAGAGGTGCTCCACCTTTGGAGAACGGTAGATCGTGATCAAAGTGTGGGCTGTACTCTGCCTTCTTTCTCAATCCGATCACGATACCGAGCGTTTGGCCGGCGACTCAGCAAGATCAGGGTGCCGTCCGGACGAAGACGAAATTCATCCCAATCTGCAGGCTTGTGCTTGGTCCCTGGCACGCGCCTATGCAGGAAATGATTTCTCCGGCTGAGTGCGGTCAGCCAGCCAGGTAAGGACGTTAGACGTTGAGGCTGAGCGAAACTAAGCCCGGTGGCGTTGCCGGGAGGATTGCGGGCATCTTGGAGCGATCGACTGGGCGATAAAGTGTGTCGCGCTCGACCGGGACGCGGCCCGCAGCGCGGATTAAGCGCTCGAGTTCGTTGCGGGGCGTGAACTCAGAGGTTTTGGCGCCTGCGTCGTGGTAGATCTTTTCTTCGACGACTGTGCCGTCGAGGTCATTGGCGCCGAAGCGCTGCGCGATCTGCGCGATGCTTGGCGTGAGCATGATCCAATACGCCTTGATGTGATCGAAATTGTCGAGCATCAGGCGCGACACCGCGATGCAGCGCAGGTCGTCGTAGCCTGTCGGCTTCGGGATGTGTGCGAGCGCCGTGTTGTCCGGATGAAACGCCAGCGGAATAAACGCGACGAATCCATGCGTCTCTTCCTGCGCCTCGCGCAAGAGCACCAGGTGATCCACGCGCTCTTCCACGGTTTCCACGTGCCCGTAGAGCATTGTGGCGTTCGAACGCAATCCGATGCGATGGGCCTTTTTGGCAATGCTCAGCCACATCCGGCCGCTGACCTTGTGGTCGCAAATAATCTTGCGCACACGGGGGTGAAAAATCTCCGCGCCGCCGCCGGGGCAGGAATCCACACCCGCGTCTTTCATTTTCTGCAGGGTTTCCTCGATGGTCAGCTTGGCGATGCGGGCGAAATAGTGCACCTCCACCATCGTGAACGCCTTCAGGTGGACATGCGGATGCCGCTGCTTCAGCCCGCTGATCATCTCCAGAAAGTGATCGAACGAAAGATCCGGGTGTAGTCCGCCGACGATATGAAACTCCGTCGCGCCTTCGCGGACACCCTGCGCCGCGCGTTGATAAACCTCTTCGAGGGCGTAGGTGTACGCGCCGGGAGCGTTGGGATCGCGCCCAAACGCGCAAAGCTTGCAATGCGCCACGCAGACGTTTGTCGGATTAATGTGGCGGTTCACGTTGTAATAGGTGACGTTGCCGTGGCGCTTTTCGCGCACATGATTCGCCAGCCAGCCCACTGCCAGCAGATCCGGTGAACGGAACAAAGCGACTCCGTCGTCAAAAGTGAGGCGTTCGCCGGCCAGTACCTTGTCGGCGATGGGTTTCAATGTTGCGTCGTTGATGGTCAGTTCAGCCACGTCCGTCCCAATCTATTAGAGGGCGATTTGCCGTTCGCCGCTACTTGAATTCGCTTTTCGAAACAATCGAACCGTTCAAACGCGCCATAAAGCCGCAGCGGCGCCCCAGAACAAAAGGAACAACATACTAATATAGCCGTTCACGGTGAAAAACGCAGCGTTCAGCTTGCTCAGATCGTTGGCCTTCACCAGCGAATGCTCGTAGGCCAACAGAGCGGCCACCACCGCGATTCCCACCCACGCCGGCCAGGGCAAGCCAAATCCGTACGCCAGCCAACCAAGCAGGGCCACTACGCCAACGTGCATCACCCGGGCAATCTGCAATGCGCGTGCAATCCCGAATCGCTTCGGAATCGAATAAAGCCCCGCGCTCTTGTCAAACTCCACGTCCTGGCAGGCGTACAAGACGTCGAACCCGCCAACCCACAGCGTCACCGCGGCGCAAAGAATCAGCATCCGCCAATCCAGCCCGCCGGTAATCGCGATCCACGCCGCGGCCGGAGAGATCCCCAGCGCAAAGCCCAGGAAAAGATGCGACCAGTTCGTGAACCGCTTGGTGTAGGAATAGAAAAAGAGAATCGCAATCGCTACCGGGGCCAGCTTCAACGCCAGAGGATTCAGTTGCCACGCCGCAACGAAAAACAACCCGACTGCCAGTAAGGTAAACGTCCAAGCAAAACTGACCGAAAGTGCCCCGGTCGCCAGCGCCCGCATTTTCGTGCGTGGGTTCTCCTTGTCGTAGCGCAAATCCGCGATGCGGTTCAGCGTCATCGCCGCCGATCGCGCCGCCACCATTGCCACCACGATCCACAACACCTGCCGCAAGGTAGGCCAGCCATGCATTCTGGCACGCGCCGCCAGCAGGGCACCCGTCAGCGCAAACGGCAGCGCAAATACGGAGTGCTCAAACTTGATCATCTCCAAAATAGTGCGAATCCGCCCGGCCACGCTTCAGCCCTCCACTTTCTTCGCCGCTGCGCTGCCCGTCCAGCGAAACATTTTTTCCTGCGGAAGACCGGCCTGTGCCAGCACGCGGCACACGAACTGCGTCACCAGGTCATCAATTGTTTTCGGCAGGTGATAAAAAGACGGCATCACCGGCATGATCACCGCGCCGGCCGCCTGGGCCCGCAGCATGTTTTCGAGATGAATCCGGTTCAGTGGCGTGTCCCGTACGCAAAGAATCAGTTTGCGACCCTCTTTCAGCATCACGTCCGCCGAGCGGGCCATCAGGTCGTCGCAAGTTCCGCAAGCAATCGACGCTAGCGCGCCCACAGTGCAGGGAATCACGATCATGGCGTCCACGCTGTAGCTGCCCGAAGCGATCGACGCGCCTACGTCCTTATTCGAGAGGACCTCAATCTTTTTGGGAGTGCGTCCAAGAACTCGCCCCGGCAGCTTTTGCAGATCGCCGGACGTGATTTTCAGCTCCTCGGCAAAAAGCCGCTGCCCGGTTTCGGTTACCACCAGGTGGACCCGGCCCACGCGCGGGTCGTCCTCGAGCATGGAGAGCGTTTTCTGCGCGAAAACGGCGCCGCTCGCGCCGGTCACACCCACGGTAATCGTTTGTCCTTTGATGGCAGGCATGGAAATGTGTGCGGTTCTTTCAGTCTCGCAGTGCCCACAAGGTAAGTCAAGGAGGGTGAAAGCGGCAAGGGTGAACGAAAAAGGGCTTGACAATGCAGGGCCGAATGGATATAAATGAACATGTTCACTTTTACGTCGCCTGAGAATCCCTCGCCCCCCTCCAAGGCGGAGCTTACCCGTGAACGCATCCTTCAGAGTGCATTAACCCTTTTCCGTACAAATGGTTACGAGAACACTACCCTCCGCCAAATCGCCGCTGAATCCGGTTCCTCTCTAGGTTTGGCCTATCGCTACTTCAGCTGCAAGGAAGAATTCGTCCTGGCGTTTTATGAATCCCTGGCAGCGGAGTTCATCCAACAGATCCCGACTCTTCCCCAAGGCAAGATTGCTCAACGCTTTACCGCCGCGTTCGAGTTCAAGCTGGCGCTTGTTGAACCCCACAGTGAACTGATAGGAGTGCTCCTCTCCGCAGCGCTCAATCCCAACTCTCGCATCGCCGTGCTGGGGCAGGCGTCGGCGGACATCCGTCTGCGCATGCAAACGGCATTTACCAGATTGGTCAGCGAATCCGATGACGAACCTGACGCCACAGCCTCTGCCGCGTTTGCAAAACTCCTTTACGTCGTCCATCTCGCGCTTTTGTATTTCCGTGTGAACGACCGCACGCCGGGCGGGCGCGCGACCCGCGAATTGCTCGCGTGGATGGAGACTGCGCTCTCGTATCTCCCGATGAGTTATCGCCTGCCCTTCGTTTCCGAGGCCCTGTTGAAACTCTCTGCGACACTCGACACCGTCTTTGGAGGAGCCACCGATGAGCACCCAGCCCAATAGTCCATTGCCAGCGAGCTGGCAGCCCAAGCCGCCTGACGAACCGCCGAAACCGCCTAAGCCACCCATTTCCGACGGACAATGGGGACTTGCGGGCTTTGTCCTGTTTCTCTTTCTCTGCAGTGTTTCTCTGCGCATTGTGTACGCTCACAAATTGGAGACCACCGCCGTAATGTTCATCGGCCTTCCCGCCGGACTGGCCATTTTCATGAGCCTTTTGCCGCGCAGCAAGAGCGCCCTGGGCGCAGCCATGAAGGGCACTACAATCGGCTTGCTGATCTCCGCGGTGCTTTTTGGCGAAGGCATCATCTGCGTGGTGATGGCGGCGCCGATCGCATACTTCATCGCGGCCCTGGTCGGCGGCCTTACGGATGCTTCAAGAAAAGCGCAGCATCCGGGTGCGCAATGCTTCATCTGGATTATTGCCGCGGTGATGAGCTTTGAAGGGACGTCCACCAAGTTTTCGCTTTCGCGTGATGAAGAGGTCCGCGTCGAACGAACCGTGGCCGCGACTCCCGCGCAAATTGAAAGCGCGCTTGCCGCAACGCCCTCCTTTCGCACCAGACTTCCTTTGTATTTCCGGATGGGTTTTCCAAAGCCCGTGGAAGCCCGGGGCAGCGGCCTGAACGTGGGGGACCAACGAGTGATTCATTTCGCGGGTGGGGAAGGGCATCCCGGCGACGAAGTGTTTCGCGTGGCGGCGCGCAGCGGCTCATCGGTCACTTTCCAACCCGAGACGGACACAAGCCACATCGCGCACTGGCTCAAATGGAAAGAGTCGGTGGTCGAGTGGTCGCCCGTGGATGCCACGCACAGCCGCGTTGCCTGGACGCTGCGCTTTCGCCGCGGGCTCGACCCTGCGTGGTACTTCCGTCCGTCCGAGCGCTACGGCGCCCGGCTGGCTGCCGGGTACTTGATCGACAACCTTGCCACTCCGCGGCACGAAAACGTCGCACACTGAACTCGATGCGTCCCGTGGCCAATTCGCCGGCTGAATCCGAACTACGGAGGAAAAACGCCGCCGCCCTTCTGGCGGCTGCATGGTCACTTCCATCCGCCGCGCTTGTCGGTTTTCTCACCATGCAACTCGATGCCTGGACGGTTCCTTCCAGCACGCTGCTCGTGCTCGGTTCACCAGCCATCGTTCTCCTCGACCGGGTACTTGTATGGGGATGGGCGTTTGCGTTTTTTGCGGACAGGGTTTCCCTGGTTCGCCTGGCGTTCCTGGGCGTTCTGCTCGACCTGATGCTCCCTTTGGACCGGGTGTCATATCACCCAAGCCGCCAATTTCTTTTTGCGGAGGCACTTGCCGTCGGCCTCTGCCTGCTGCCTGCGCAGCTCTTCGCGCGATGGACGCGCGATCGCAGCCATCTGATCGCTCGAAACTTGATGCACATGTGTTTTCACAGCGCCCTGCTGCTGGGCGTTTGGCCGCTGCTCATCACCCAGTTCATCGGAGGAAATTGGCACGCGTGGGCCGAACGATCTTCCGCGGCTGACAAATTTTATCTGCAGTTTTTGATTTTTCCCTGCGTCTTCCTGATCACCGCGATGCAGGAGTTCCACTCGGCCGGACTGGGTACGCCGATGCCGGAGGATGCCCCGCCACGGTTGGTGACCACGGGAATCTTTTCCTACGTGGCGAATCCCATGCAGATTGGAAAATTCGGAGTTCTTTTTTTCTGGGGACTCTTCTGGAAAAATCCGTGGATTGTGGCGGCGGCCTTTCTTGGATTGCTGTACAGCCTGACCATTGCCCGCGTCAGGGAAGACCGCGACATGGCCGCGCGATTCGGAGAGAGTTGGACGCTCTACCTCCGCAATGTCCGCCGCTGGGTCCCACGCTGGCGGCCGTGGATTGCCGCTGTCGGCGCGGCCGATTCCGCGGCACTCTATCTCGATCTGGATTGCGGGCCGTGTGGCCACTTCGCGCGGTGGATCGTGGCGCAGCACCCAACACAATTACGCGTCTTGTCGCTCGAGGCACATTTTCCGAACACGCTCAGCCGTATCACGTATTGCGCTGCCGGCGGGCAACGCGAGGTCCAAGGGATTCACGCCATCGCGCGCGCACTTGATCACCTTAATCTCGCATGGGCGTTTTGTGGGTGGATGCTGCGCCTTCCAATCCTTGGGTGGGTCGCCGAGATGATCGCAGAAGCGGTCAGTCCTTCAGGTCCGGAACATTGCGATGTTTCTGGCGCCGCGACGATTATTCCCTCCGTCGAAGCTCGCCCCTGAATATTCAAGTTTTTGCCTGGCGGAATCTCTTTTGGGACGGCCAAGGAACCCAGGTGCGCCCCGCTGTGGTGCTAGACTATCTTCCGGCAACAAACCATGAACCAGTCCGAACTGCTGAAACTTCTCGAGCACATTCACTCTGGCGCGCTTTCACCCGTAATGGCGGCGGAGCGGCTGAAGCATCTGCCGTTCGAAGACATCGGCTTCGCGAAGGTGGATCATCACCGGGCGCTGCGGCAGGGCTACGCCGAAGTGATTTTCGGCAAGGGGAAAACGCCCGCGCAGGTGGCGGAAATTGTGCGCGCGATGGTTTCGAAGAAGGCGTCGAGCCACAATGTGCTGGTCACGCGCGCCGACAAGAAAATGTTTGCGGCTGTGAAGCGAGTCAGCCGCGCCGCGAAATTTCATCCGCTTTCCGGCGTGATCAGCATCGAACGAAGCAAGGAAATCTTGGGGAAGGGAACCATTCTCGTCGTTTCCGCCGGGACCAGCGACATCCCGGTCGCGGAAGAAGCCGTCCTGACCGCGCGTATGATGGGCAATCGGGTGGAGCAACTTTTCGATGTCGGCGTCGCCGGAATTCACCGGTTGCTCGACCATCGCGGCGCGCTTACGGAAGCTCGCGTTATTATCTGTGTGGCCGGAATGGAGGGAGCGCTGCCGAGCGTAGTTGGCGGCCTCGTCGGCGTGCCCGTCATCGCAGTCCCAACCAGCACCGGCTATGGCGCCAGCTTCGGCGGCGTGGCGGCGCTCCTTGGCATGCTGAATTCCTGCGCCTCCAACGTCACCGTCGTCAACATTGACAACGGCTTCGGCGCCGCTTGCGTTGCCTCCTGCATCAACCGCCTGTGATTAATTGTTTTTCAATAAAACTTTCAGCACGCCGCGTTGCTGCGCATGCTTGATGGCCGCTCTCGCATCTTTCAATGCGTAAGTTTTGGAGATCAGCGGCGACGGGTCGACTTTGCCGGACCGAAGCAGCGCGATGGCCTTGGCGAATGGCCCACAGCGGGAGCCGACGACTGTAATTTCCTTCACGACGATGGGCCAAGTCTCGACCGGTGCCGCCCCGTGAAACGTGGATTTCAGCAAAAGCGTTCCTCTCGCCTCGGTCATCCTTTGGGCTAGCGCCAAACCCATCGGGGAACCAGTCGCTTCCACGACCAGCCGGTAATTTTCTTTTACGCGCGTTAAATCGCTGACATTGCCCCGGACACGTTTCGTCGCGACGCCTGCCCGCCGCGCCAGCGCGAGCTTGCTGCGATGTTTTCCATACAACACAACGCGCGAACCCGCGGCTCGCAACACCATAGCGATCAGTTGCGCCAGTTTTCCATCGCCGAGCACCGCCGCGTTGCGAAACTTTCGAATGTCGAGTTGGTCCAGAATCTGGCACGCTGCGGCCAGCGGTTCGATGAATACGGCCTTCTCGTCGCTGACGCTGGAGGGCACAAAATGCAAGTTCTCAACCGGCAGCGCCAAATATTCCGCGAACGCTCCGTCGTGGGCCACGATTCCCAGGACGGTCCGGCGCGCACAGTGGGTCTTCAACCCGCGCTTGCAAAAATTGCACAGTGGCCGGAATCCGTAAGCCATGCAGCTGACATTGATTTCACCCGCCACGCGCTTGCCGACCCAACGCTTTCTTGCCGCAGTGGAAACCCCCGTGACGTTTACGACCTCGCCGACAAACTCGTGCCCCGGCGTGCCGTGGAATGCATGGTAGCCGCGCAATATTTCCACGTCGGTGTTGCAGATTCCTGCCAGCCACACGCGAACCAAAGCCCAGCCGGGCCTAAGCTGGGGCAGTGGTTTGCGAACAGCCTTCAGGTTTCCGCCGCGCACCACAAAGCAATTCATCTTCATTTTTGGGTTCCCATTTAACAACCGTA
>DATLVJ010000619.1:0-4481 GCA_035577585.1 Candidatus Limnocylindrales bacterium | reverse complement strand
CTGCGCCGCCGGCAAAACCCTGATGAGCGTTTTGTGGCCTGTGACTTATTCGCCGGCGTCGACGTGAACGGTTTTCGCTTCCACAACTGGCCGGGCTAAATCTCTCATGCAAATTCCTCGCGGTGTACCCGCCGTTCTGTTACTTGCGGTTATCGCCGCGCTCTCCGCGGGATTTGGGTCTGCCCAGGAAGCGCCGATTGCCGCAGGCCAAGCAATCCGGATCAACGTAGCGCGCGTGAACGTCGGAGTCTTGGTCACCGACGAAAAAGGAAAATTTGTTGAGGGGCTTCGCAGAGAAGCGTTTCATGTTTTCGATAACGGCACGCAACAGCCCGTAACGGAATTCGCGCCCATCGAAGAGCCCGGGCAGGTGCTGCTACTGGTAGAGGCCGGCCCGGCCGCCTATTTCCTGCAGGGCGCCAACCTGTTCGCGGCCGACGCGATGCTCAAGGGACTTTCCGCTGAAGATCGCGTGGCAGTGGCGCGTTATACGGACGCACCGCTTGGGATTCAGGATTTCACCACCGAAAAGGCCTCTGCGCAGGCGGCGCTGAGCAGCATCCAATTTAACTTGGGATTCGCCGACCTGAACCTTTCGAGCAGCCTCGGCAGCGTGTTGGATTGGCTGGAGCGCGTTCCTGGAAAGAAAACAATCGTTCTCATTTCCACCGGAGTCGACACCTCTGCGGCTCCGGCTGTGGCGGCGCTGCAGACTCGCCTGCAGACTGGCGACGTGCGCATCCTGTGTGTTTCGACCAGTGGACCGCTGCGGAACGGCAAGCGGGGCGGCAAAGCGAAAATTCAGCAAACCCAGGACGAGTTTGCGGCGGCGGACCGGAGATTGCAGACAATCGCCGAGCTTACCGGAGGTCGCGCGTATTTCCCGATGAATGCCAAGGCGTTTCAGGATACTTATAAAGAAGTGGCGGAGATCGTGCGCCACGAATACAGCCTGGCGTTTGCGCTGCCCGCGGCGGACGGGGCGATTCACTCGATTGAAGTGAAGGTGGACCGATCCGGCGCGCCGGGAAAAACGGCAGCGGGGTATCGCGTGGATCACCGCAAGGGGTATCAGGCGCCGAAGGAATGATAAAGCGGTGCGTTGCTAATCGAACTCTTTCATCATGCGCGCCATCTCGATCAGGCGCCGGTCTACCTTGCCGAAAACGGTGTTGTCTTCGAAGGAGCCGTCGCCGTTGCGGTGACCAGCAGCGTGGCCGGTAAGGAGCTCAATTCCCTGCTCGATGCGCGCCACCGGCCAGATGTGAAATTTTCCGCTGCTGACGGCGTCGAGAACGTCTTCGCGGAGCATCAGATCTTCGACGTTGGAAATGGGGATGAGCACGCCCTGCGATCCGGTCAAACCGAGAATACGGCAGACGTCGAAGAATCCTTCGATCTTTTCATTCACGCCACCAATCGCCTGGATGTCGCCCTTTTGATTGAGAGATCCCGTGACGGCGATGTCCTGGCGGAGCGGAAATTCGGAGAGCGCGGAGAGAAGGGCGTAAACTTCGGTGGAGCTTGCGCTGTCCCCATCTACGCCGGAGTAGGATTGTTCGAAGCAGATACTCGCCGCGAGAGAGAGCGGTTTATCTTTGGCGAAACAGCTGCGAAGGTAGCCGGCGATGATGTGAACGCCCTTGTCGTGGAACCTTCCGCTCAAATTCGCTTCCCGCTCGATATTGATCAGGCCGGCCTTGCCGAGGGCGGCGCTGGCGGTGATTCGCACGGGTTTGCCGAAGGAATACCCGCCGATTTCAAGGACGCTCAAGCCGTTGACTTGGCCAACGCAGTCGCCGGAAACATCCACCAGCAGCGTTTTCTCTTCAATCATTTCGCGGATGCGGGTTTCCACCAGGTTGTGCCGTTCTATCTTGGAGGCGATGGCGGAGCGCACATGGGCCGCGCGAACAACATTTTCACCCGCGGCCGCGGATGCGTAGTGGGCTTCGCGCGCGAGGTCGGCGATATCCACAAAGCGGGCGGTTACCTTGTTGCGGCGGCCGGCTCTGCGAACGCCGTACTCAAGTATCGCGGCGAAGGCTCCGCGATCAAACGGAAATAGATTCTCATTTTCGCTAAGCCCGCGAAGGCGGCCGGCGTATTCCTCGATCAACCCGTCGGTCATCGGCATCTCTTCGTCGAATTCCACGCGGACCTTGAAGATTTTCTGGAAATCTTCCTCGTACTCGAAGAGAACTTCGTAGAGATCGCGGTCGCCAATCAGGATGACCTTTACGTTCAGGTCCACAGGCTCCGGCTTCAGCGCGGTGGCCGTGAAGGGATAGAAGACTTCCAGCGGCTGAATTTCCAGTCGATTGTGATTCAGCGTGCGCTTCAGGGCGCGCCACACGCCTTGTTCGGAAAGCGCTTCGATGGCGTACATGATCAGGAAGCCGCCGTCGGCGCGGAGCAGCGAGCCGCCGCGCAGATCCATGAAATCGCTGGACCAGCCGCCGCGCGCGTCGTAGGCCCGCTGGATGGTACCGAAAAGGTTGGCATACGAAGGCGTGGTCTCAAAAATGACTGGCGAATTATCCTCGGAGTTGTGAGCCAGGATGACGTTCACGCCGTAGACGCGGAAGGGATCGCGCTCCGGCGTCTGGGATTTCTGCTGCTGGATTTCCGGGGTCTCTGGGGTTTGTTCTTCCTCCCCTTCGCGTTCCTTGAAGGGGCCAAGATTGTCCAGGATGTGGTGGCGCACCTCTTCGAGATATTCCGTCACGCTGGTTCCGGGATATTTTTCCTTTAACTCTTCAATAACGCCATCCACCAGCACCGAAGCGGCTTCTTGTTCCAGATAGCTCAACTCGCTGGCCAGTTCGCGGGAGAGGGTGAGCGTTTTGCGATAGACGACCGTAAATTCCTGGCGGAACTGTTCGTATTTGCGTTCAATCTCTTCCGCGACGCCGGTTTCGAGCTTCCCTTCGTGCACCATCTTCGAAATATCCTCGATAGGCACCATCTGGCCTTCGAGAACAGGAAAAATTTCCGGCAGCGCGACCGCGCCCACCTGCATGTGGCCCAGGGCAAACTGGTCGCGGGCGATGCGCCGGGTGAAATCGTCCATCAATTCCTTTTCGCGCACAGAAAATCGTTCGACGATGCGCCCTTTCTGACGCTGAAAGGGTTCTCCTTCGAAAACTTGGGGGATGCGGCGGCGCAGGAAATCGATTCCAGCCTGGACGTCTTTCTTGAACGTGTTGGCCGAGCCTCGCGGTAGAACGAGCAAGCGCGGACGATCGGGAATCTTGAAATTGTTGACGTAGCAGCGATCCATCGAGGGTTTTGTGGCCGGATGGAGCTCCTCAATCATTTGGGCGATAGTGCCGCCGCGGCTGGTGCCCGCCAAACCGCAGACAAATACGTTGTAGCCGGGCGCCGAGAGTTCCACGCCCATTTTCAAGGCGCGCAGGGCGCGTTCCTGCCCGATGAAACCTTCCCGCTTTTGCGCCTGCGCGGTGGTTTCAAAGGGGATGCGAGAAAGCTCGCAGCGCCAGCGAAGTTTCTCCAGTCCGAGTTCTTTCGGCTTACTCATGTTCATTTCTATAGATTTCGCCATTCGAGCGCGTACTCTAGCACACAGCGAAGCCGGAAGCCCTGAATTTAGCCCCGGCGGATGGCAAGAAGTTACGCGTTGGACTCTTCGAGTTCGCCCCGATGTTCTGTATACACGCGGAATACGCCCAAAGCCGCTGCCACGATGGTCGGGCCGGCCACTAACCCTAGCAACCCGAATACCTGCAGTCCGCCGAGAATGCTGATGAATATCAACAAGTCGTTCAAGCGGGTTCTGTTACGAAGCAGAAGCGGACGCACCAGATTATCCGCTACCCCGGCCACCCCTCCGCAAATAATCACTACCAGCAGAGCCTTTCCCCAGCTTCCGCTCAGGCCCAGCCAGAGCGCCGCCGGAACCCAGATCAGCGCCGAGCCGACCACGGGCACGATGGAAAAAAAAGCGATCAAGACCCCCATAAACATGGGTGCGGGGAGACGCGTGAGTGCAAAAGCCGTGCCGCCAAGTACCCCCTGAATGGCGGCTACCAGGAGGGCGACGGCAACGCTTGCAAAAATCAGGTCTCGTGATTCGCTGATCATTTCGTCTTGAATGCTTTTTTCAAAAGGAATCAGGTGCCGGAGGCCGCGAAGAACGGATTCGCCGTCGCGGAACATGAAAAACAGGGCGAAGAGCAGGATGAAGAGGTCGACCAAAAAGGAGAAGAGATTCTTGATCATGCCCGCGAGACTCCCGGCCAGGTAAGACGCAACTTTCTCCATTCCCTGCTGCAGCGGCCCCACGAACTCGAGATCCTGCAGTGATTGAGGCAAATGGTGGCGAATGGCGTCGGCCATGCTTACAGGCACGATCAGGCCGCCAGTACTGATCAGATTGCGGATGTGGCCCGTAATTTCCACCGCTTCGCGGCCCGCGAACAGCAGCACCACCAGGACCGGCACAATTAACACCAATGTGA
>DATLVJ010000618.1:0-2918 GCA_035577585.1 Candidatus Limnocylindrales bacterium | reverse complement strand
CCTTTCCTATGGCAGTATCACTCCACCGATGGTGGGCGGAATCGCGTTTGAGCATTCCCACCGTGTCATCGCCGCCATACTCGGCCTGTTCATCGTCGCGCTTTCCATCGTCCTGTGGCAAAAAGACGAGCGCCCTGCGGTCCGGTGGCTGGGCGTTGCCGCGGTAGGTGGAGTCATCCTGCAAGGCGTCCTGGGTGGCCTGACGGTGTTGAAGCTTCTCCATTACTGGCTGCCCGTGATGCACGCGTGCCTCGCGCAAATTATGTTCGTCACGCTTGTGTCGATCGCGGTGGTCACCAGCCGCTGGTGGGTTTCCGAGCGCCCACAATACGAAGACAAAGGCAGCCCCGCGATTCACACGGTGGTGATTCTCAACGCCGTCGCTATTTTTCTGCAGATCGCTCTGGGCGCCGCGTTCCGCCACAAATACAGTCCTGCCACGCCGCACGTTGTCTGGGCCATGGGGGTGCTGCTGGTCGCTTCCTGGACGGCCATCCAGCTCCGCAAGCGTTTCTCGCACTCGCCGGATATTTCCCGCATCCGTGCCCTGCTGCACGGCATCGTAGGAGTGCAGCTGCTTCTGGGCATTGGCGCTCTTTGGACTCGCCTGCGTGCGGCGGACGATCCGCAGCCCCTGCCCGCCGTCGTCATCACCACGGTTGTTCACACGGTGTTCGGCGCAGTGCTCTTCGCGGTTTCGATCCTGGTGGTGCTGTTTTGCTATCGCCTGGTGCCGCGGAAAAGGGAAGTGGTCTTTGCAACTACAAGGGATGAGGTACCCGCCTGATGAGTGAACTGCGTGCCACCGCCATCGCGCAGCCGAGCAAAATCAGTGCCTACATTGCGCTGACCAAGCCGGATGTTTCGTTCCTGGTGCTGATGACCACCGGTGCGGGCTACTACATGGGCGCGCGCGGCCCCATTGGGTGGCTGCACATGATTCACGTGATCGTTGCCACCATGATGATCGCTGCCGGCACCGCGGCGCTGAACCATTACATCGAGCGGGAATCCGACCGCTACATGCGCCGCACCGCTTCTCGTCCGCTGCCCACAGGCGTGCTCACGCCAACCGAAGCTCTACGCTTCGGCATCGTGCTTTCGCTTGCCGGCGCGGTTGATCTTTATCTCACAGCCGGATTCTGGCCCTGCTTCCTCGGTGTTTTTACCTGCCTCAGCTATCTGCTCGCCTATACGCCGCTGAAGAGGCACACTGTCTGGGCCACGTTCATCGGCGCCATTCCAGGCGCCGTCCCGCCAATGATCGGATGGGCCGCCGCCACCGGCAAATTGGACGCAGGCGCATGGTTGCTCTTCGCGATTCTCTTCGTCTGGCAGTTTCCGCATTTCCACGCCATCGCCTGGATGTACCGCGAAGACTACGCCCGAGCCGGCATTCTGATGCTTCCCGTTGTGGACAAGGAAGGCCGGCGGACGTTTCGCCAGATTATTTTGTATGCCGCGGCACTCGTGGCTGTCAGCCTGCTGCCGGCGATTATGGGCTTTGCCGGGATGCTCTATTTCTTTGGCGCGCTGGTCACATGCACGGGCCTCGTCCAGGTGTGCCTCTGGGCCAACCACGCCCGGACGAACACCCGCGCCAAGTGGTTGATGCACGCGACGGTTCTGCACATCCCAATCCTGCTGGGTCTGATGATGTACGACAAGCTTCCGCGCTAATTTGGAACTCAGAGTTGCGTCGTGACGTCGGTAAAGACTTTTGTGATTTAATTGTCAGCATGGAACAGGCTCAAATCAATCCGCGCCCCGTGGTTGGAACGATCATCGTGGTCAGCGGCCTCGCCGTGTCATTTCTACTCTGGCTGCTGTACGTCCATCATGCCTCCGCCGATTTCGCGGGGCGCTGGATGTTTTTGCCGGCCCTCAACGCGGTTCTCAACGGATTGTGTGCGATTACCCTCTGCGTGGGGTTGTATTTCATCAAACATCACAACCGCGAAGCGCATCGCACCAGCATGCTGCTGGCCTTCGTATTCTCTTCCGCTTTTCTTGTCAGCTACATCGTGAACCACGCGCTGCATGGCGACACGATTTTCCCCGGTCACGGCGCGGCGCGCACTCTGTACCTATCCATCCTAGGCAGCCACGTCCTCCTTTCCATCGTTGCACTGCCCATGGTGCTCACCACGTTTTTTTTCTCGCTGACCGGCCGCTTTGCCATCCATCGCCGGATCGCGCGCTTCACGTTTCCAATCTGGCTCTACGTCTCGGTCACCGGCGTCATCGTCTACCTCATGCTCTACCAAATCTATTCCCCATCAAGTTGATAGGAGCATCGACCACAAAGTCCCCTGCTAGCGTTGTCGGGGACTTTGCCAGACTGTCTCATTCAGGACAGTTGTCCCTCCCCGAATCCAGTATAAAGTGCGCACGAATCCAGCACACGTCGGGAAGGAATGCCGTATGGAAGTGGACACGGCCAACCGAGCATGGCTATTGGGCCGGCTGAAGCATTCGCTTCGCATCCTTGCCGCTCCCGCCGAAATCCAGCTTCGGGGAGTGTCGGCGTTCGGACGTAAAGCAGATGAACTGTATCTGAGCTTCGAGCATTGGCGAGCGAGGGTGATGGTGAGTTTTCCCTCCGAGATTGCGATAGACCAGCGCTCCCTCCTTGACTCGATGGAGAAACATTTCACCGGGATGGGCCGGGAATGTTGGACCGACAGCGGGGTGACCAACTCGGCGGAATGGGAGCAGGTCAGGCGCTTGTTCAGCAAAACATTAAGAGCGTTCGGTTGGCCTGTTTAGGCTTCTGCTCGATCCATAGCGACTTGGACGGCGGTCGATTCCGAGCGACGCACTGAAAAGAAACGAGGGAGGCAAAATAATGTTTCACTTACTCTGGTATGTCCTGATCGGGCTAATCTCTGGCGTTATCGCGAAATCGGTGATGCACG
>DATLVJ010000617.1:0-5761 GCA_035577585.1 Candidatus Limnocylindrales bacterium | reverse complement strand
CAAGCCCGGCGAAGGCGGACAACTTCCCGCGCGCAAAGTCACGGAATACATCGCGCGTATCCGTCACGCTACTCCCGGCACTCCGCTGATTTCGCCGCCGCCGCATCACGACATTTACAGCATCGAAGATCTCGCGCAACTCATTCACGACTTGCGCGCCGTCAATCCACAAGCTCGCATCGGCGTGAAGCTTGTCTCCGGCACCGGGATCGGGGTAATCGCCGCCGGCGTCGCCAAGGCGGGCGCGAATGTCATTACCGTCAGCGGCCACAACGGCGGCACCGGCTCTTCTCCGCTCACTTCGATTAAAAACACTGGCTTGCCCTGGGAAATCGGCCTCCGCGACACGCACGAAACATTGTTACGCGCGGGCTTGCGCTCCCGCGTCTCTCTCCGCGTCGACGGCGGCCTCCGCTTCGCCCGCGACATCCTTATCGGCGCCATCCTCGGCGCCGACGAATTCGGCTTTGGCACCGCCGCTCTTGTCGCTATCGGCTGTGTCATGGCCCGCCAATGCCACCTCAACACTTGCCCTGTTGGGATTGCCACGCAGGATGAAACCCTGCGTCTCCGTTTCAACGGCAAGCCCGAAATGGTCGTCGCGTATTTCCACTCCCTCGCTGAGGAAATTCGCCGCAACATGGCGGAACTTGGCGTCCGCTCGCTCACCGAACTTCGCGGGTGGTACGATCGCCTCGAAACCAAATCCGGCCTCGACGCCCTGCTCGTCGTTCCCGTCTCGAAGCCCGCTCGCGTTGTTCCTCAGCAGACTCCCGTGCCCGAATCGAGCGGTCTGGAAGTGGAAGAACTTCTTCAGCAGGCCCATTCGCACGCGGCGATTCCAACAGTCATCAATAATTTCCACCGCAGCATCGGCAGCCATCTCAGTGGCGAACGCATGCGCCTGCGTTTTCAGCAATCGGACCTCGCCCCATCCGTCCACGAATTCCGCGGCACGGCCGGCCAAAGCTTTGGCGCCTTTCTCTCCGAAGGGCTCTCTCTGAATCTCTATGGCGAAGCGAACGATTACGTTGGCAAAGGTCTTTCAGGCGGTTCCATCGCCATCCGCGCCAGTCACAATGCCTCCAAGCGCGGCGACGTGCTGGCCGGCAACACGGTTTTGTACGGCGCCACCTCCGGCCAGCTTTTCATCTCCGGCCAGGTTGGCGAACGCTTCGCCGTCCGCAATAGCGGCGCTGTCGCCGTCGTCGAAGGCGTCGGCCAACACGGCTGCGAATACATGACCGGCGGCATCGCCGCGATTCTCGGTCCCGTCGGCCTGAACTTCGGCTCCGGCATGACCGGTGGTCTCGCCTACATTCTGCGCAGCGAAATGGAAAATGTTCTGAATCGCGAATTTGTCCAGTCGCACGACCTCGAGGAAAACGAAGAATCTTGCCTTCGCGCTCTCATTGAAACTCACCGCCAGCGCACTGGCAGCCCGCGTGCCGCCCGTTTTCTTGAGCAGCGCTCTCTGCTGAATTTCGTCCGCATCCAGCCGATTCACCTTCAGGAATCCTTGGAAGGCGTTTGGCGCGCGTTCCCCGGCGGCGTACGCGACCCGGTTGTCGTCCCCGGCCCGGCGGTTCTTTCGGCCCCGGCTTCGTCTGCTCCGCACTATGCCTGATGGATTCGTCTTAACCGTTTTCTAATGTAAAATCCGCTATATTTATCACTAGAGAGTGGGGGATATGGATTTCGACCAACTTACTACTTTTGTCCAGGTCGCCAAGCTGAAAAGCTTTTCGAAAGCCGGCCAAAAAGTATTTCGCTCGCAATCCGCCGTCAGCGCGCAAATACGTCAGCTCGAGCAGGCCTACAAGGCCAAGCTCCTGGATCGTTCCGCAAAGTCCGTTGAACTAACGCCCGCCGGCGTCGTTCTCTTTGACTACGCCGAACGCCTCCTGCGCCTGCGCGATGAATCCGTGCAGATCGTCGCCGACCGCGGCAGCGTTGTACAGGGCCCGGTCATGTTCGGCGCCAACGAAGCCACTTGCCTCTATCTGCTCCCCGACATGCTTTCTGAATTCAAGCGCCGCTATCCCCTCGTCCACATCAGCATCTACCGTAACTTCAGCCACAAAATTCTGCAGCGCCTCGAAGACGGCTCGCTCGATCTCGGCATCGTTACCCTCCCCGTGAAATCCCCCAATCTCAAAATGCACGTCATCAATCGCGACCGCCTGCGATTTATGGTCAGCACCAAGAACCCGCTCTCGCAACGCACACACGTCACGCTCGAAGAAATCGCTTCCGCTCCACTGATCTTTCCACGCACCGGCTACACCCGCCAGGTGCTCGACAAGCTTTTCCGGCCGCACCGCTCCCGCTTGCAGATTGCCATGGAACTCCCGAGCATCGGCATGATCAAGACTTTCGTCGCCGCGGACGTTGGCATCTCCATCATCAGCGAAAGCTTTGCCCGCGATCAGGTCAAGACCGGAGAAGTGAAGCTCCTCACCGTCGAAGGCGTCGACCTTTGGCGCGAGCTCGCCCTCGTTTACCGCCGCGACCGAAGCCTCCCGCGTGCCGTCCAAGCCCTTATCAACATGATCCGCGAACTTCGCAGGCCTGCGGAAGCTAACGCCTGACCCTCTGTATTTCATCGGTTCCTCTGCCATGCGTAGTCCCCGCGCGCCTGCCCCGTGATACCTTTTCCCTAGCCGCTCATCTAACCCATCATGGAACGCCGCCACTTCATCTCCGTCGCCGGGGGCCTCGGCCTCGGCCTGCTGATTCCGGGTGTCATCTATCGCTACCTGATGCGCGGCACCAACGTCGGTGACGCAAATATCCGCGCTTTCGTCAACGCTGGACCGCAAGCCGCGCTGCGCGCCATCACTCCGACCGAAGATTTCTATCTCACTTCATCCCACGGCGAACCCGCCGTTGACGCGGCCAAATGGTCCTTGACGATTGACGGCCTCGTGAAAAATACCCTGCGATTCACCTACGACGAAATTCGCGCGCTCCCGCCCTACGAAACCATTCTAACCCTCGAATGTATCTCCAATTCCGTCGGTGGCCGTTTCATCGGCAACGCCAAATGGGCCGGAACGCTGTTAAAGCCAATCATCGAGCGCGCCAGCGTTCTCCCCACCGCAAAATACGCCGTCTTCTACGCTGCCGAAGGCTACACCACGGGCCATCCCGTTTCCCGCCTCAGCGATCCCGCCAATTTTCTCGCCTACAACATTAACGGTGAGCCGCTCCCGCGCCAGCACGGTTTCCCTCTTCGCGTGCTCATGCCTGGCCGCTATGGCATGAAAATGCCCAAGTGGCTTACCCGCATTGAATTTGTGGACAGTGAGTATCTCGGCTACTGGGAGCGCCAGGGCTGGTCAAACACCGGCGACCGCAAGACGCAGGGCATCATCGACGATCCCCGCAATCTTTCCCGCATCACCGGCGATACCTTTGTCGTCACCGGCTACGCCATCGGCGATACGTCCGGCATCTCTAAAGTCGAAATTTCCACCGACGGTGGCAGCCACTGGCAGGAAGTGGAAATCTTCAGCAACCCGAATCCATCGCAGGTCTGGGCTTTCTGGAAATTTGTCTGGAAAAATGCGCCGAAAGGGAAGCAAACGCTGAAAGCCCGCGCCACCGACGGCCGCGGCAAACTCCAATCCTCCATCGACAGTGGCGAATGGCCCGACGGCGCCACCGGCTACCACACTATCGAGGTCACCGTCGGCTGACCGCGGCGCCTCCCGCTATTTCACGTTGAAATCAATGCTCGCAATCGCCCGTGAGATCACGTTTTCCTGAATCTGGATCAGGTCCGTGTCCGCATACGTCATTCCCAAAACCGTGAACACATCGCCGTTGCGCGCCACCACCGCTAGCGTCCCCGACCAGTCGTGCCCGTCGGCCATCCCGCGATAC
The DNA here is from genome assembly GCA_035577585.1 of Candidatus Limnocylindrales bacterium. Lineage (GTDB taxonomy): Bacteria > Acidobacteriota > Terriglobia > Acidiferrales > UBA7541 > Acidiferrum. The sequence goes on along the minus strand of DATLVJ010000617.1, from coordinate 1,873 downwards.
TTGTACTCCAGCGCCGGCAATCCCCCAAGCACGGTTTTCTTCTGCGAAATCAGCCGGTAATTGGCGTACACCTCGCTCAACTTCTTCTCCACTTCCTGCGCCGCCGGTTCCAGCGCGCCCTTCGTTTTTTCGTGCCCGACCACCAGCAGCGTGGACTCGTTGCTCGTCCCCATTGCCACAATCGCGTTCGGCAAGCCCTGCCCCGCATCTGCGATTATCTGCCAGCTCGGCGCCTTGTACATCCGGAACAAAAATTCGTGATTCAGATACAGGTTCCCCTGAATCTCTTCCTTAATTGCCGGAGGCTCTTCCTTTGGCGGCGGTGGAGTCGCAACAGGCGTCGCAACCGCTGTTTTCGGCGTGACGCTCACGGTCTTGATCGGCGGCGGAGTCACATCTCCCTTCGTCGCCGTCAATGGAATCTCCGGCCGGGCCGCGGAACCGTTCACAATCGCCGAAGCCTTCGCTGCCGGTTCAGTCTTCGCCGCGGGCTTGGCCGCCGCATTCGTCGCAGCGTCTTCGGTTGGCGTGTCCGGAATTATCGAAGCAATCTTGTCTTTCTCCACCAGCACGAAGCCAAAATCTGTCTTCACCTTGAACATGTTATCTTCGTACGCCACGATCACGCCGTGCAACTTCTTCCCATCTTTCAGGCGAATTTCGTCCGCGCGCGCGGCGCACGCAAAAATGCCCGCGCATAAGCCCGTTAAGATCAGCGCGGCAAGGCCCGGGAAGGCTCGGGGATGCCTGGAAGTATTCATGTCAAAAGTATGTGCCCGCCATTTGCCGCCCGCAACACTCACCCCGGCGGTGGTGTCCGGCGTGCCAACTCCGCCAGGATGCCCGCGATGCGCCGGATTACGCGATCCAATTCCGCCAGCGCCGCGTCCAACCGTCCGCGCGCTGCCTCCGGCAATCGGGCGTGATTCTGCTGCAGCGCCAGCGCCTCCGCCAGCATCCGCAGTTCTTTCCGGTGCCGGGGATTCAGCCGTTCCCAAAGCCGCCGCTTCTCGCTGCTGTTGCGCCCCAGCCAGCCTTCGCCGCTAGCGGCCGGCTGGCCGCTCTGCGGTTCCGGCCCCCGCTCGGTTTTGTTCGTCTGTCGAATCATGAAGTAAATGTCAGTGCTCCGGATGCTTGATGGGCTCAGCAGAAATCAGCTACCAGTCATCAAGGAAGAGAATCTGATCTTTATTTTCTATTTTCCGTTTTCACTTTTCATTCAACTTCTCCACCCTCTCCCCATTAATATGCTCTCCCTCCATCACCACGCCCGTCACCCGCATCGACCGCGTCTCATACACCAGTCCGCCATACTTGTCGTACACGTCGGGGAACAGAATCACCTCAAACAGCCCTCGTTGATCCTCCAGCGTCACGAACATCATGTTCCGGTAATTTTTCGTTCCCACATGCCGGTACGTCACCACCCACCCGCACAGCGTCACCCGTTTTCCCACCATGCCCGGCAATTCGTCGCTCCACGTCTCCCCGTTCCGCGGCAAAAAATCCAGTGGATGCCCGCTCACGCACACTTCCAGCACTTCCCGCTCATACCGCAACTTCTGCTCGCGCGTATAATCCGGCGCATCAATCTCCCGCAGCGCCGCCCCAATCGCATCCTCCGCCTCCATCTCCGCAAATAAAACCCCCGCCGCTTCCCCGTGTAAGGGCGGCTTTACGCCGCCTTCTCGCTCTTGTAGGGCCCGCCTTCCGAGGCCGGCCGCTTCTGCACCCTGCTCCCCGCCATCTTCACTGGAAAATCTTTGGACAAATAATGTTCCTTTTCCCCCCGCCTGCAACAAATTCCACTGCCACAACATCGCCGCCCTCGTCATTCCGCAAACCTCATCAAACGCCCCGCACTTGATCAACG
>DATLVJ010000616.1:0-8401 GCA_035577585.1 Candidatus Limnocylindrales bacterium | reverse complement strand
GGGGCGCCCGGCATCGGGAAATTGCGGCACACCTTCATAGAGAACGCTGCTGGCGCCAAGCGAAAGCGGGCCGTAGACGATGTAGGAATGGCCGGTAATCCATCCAATATCAGCCATGCACCAGTAGACGTCTCCGGGATGAATGTCCTGGTAATACTTGGAAGTTCCGGCGACATAGGCGAGATACCCGCCGGTGCGATGCTGGCAGCCCTTGGGCTTGCCGGTGGTGCCGCTGGTGTACATCAGAAAAAGGGGGTCTTCAGCGTCCATCGAGACGGGCTCGACGACGGCGTTGCGATAATCCTTCAGCACATCGTTGATGAAAAAATCACGCTCCAGGATCATCGGGGCGTCGGAAGAATATTTGTGAGGATAGCGGCGCCAGACCAAAACCTTATCGATATGTTGGCCCTCTTTTTCCGCGGTCTTCACGGCAATATCGGCGCTGGCTTTGTGGTCCACCCAACGGCCGTTGCGGTGGTAACCGTCGGCATAGATCAGTACGCGGCTGCCGGAATCGGCGGCGCGCAAGCCGCAGGCTTCACCAGAGAAGCCGCCGAAGACGACGGAGTGAATCACGCCGAGGCGGGCGCAGGCCAGCATGGTGATGGGCAACTCCGGAATCATCGGCATGTGGATGGTGACGCGATCGCCTTTTTGCAGGCCGGCAAAATCGCGAAGCAGTGCCGCCATTTCATTCACGCGGCGATAGAGTTCCTGGAAGGTGATGACGGTGTGGTGCTCGTCTTCGGGTTCGGGAACGAAGATAAACGCGGCTTTGTTTTTGTACTTCGCCAGGTGGCGGTCCACGCAGTTATAGCTGGCATTGAGCTTGCCGCCGACGAACCATTTCCAGAACGGTGGGTGGTTGGTGTCCAGCGTGGTGTGCCAATACTGGTCCCAGTGGAGAAGCTCGGCGTACTCGCGGTAGCATTCCGGGAAATTCTTTTCGCTGAAGCGCTCGACCATGTGCGCGTCGTTAAGGTTGGCCTGGGCGATGAAGCGGGCCGGCGGGCGAATGTTGTCTTCTTCTTTCCAGTGGACGGCGATTTGCGCTTCGGTGAGCCCCTGTTTTCTGGCTTGAGGCTTTTTTGCAGCGGACTTTTTTGCACGGGCTTTTTTCGGCACGGCAGCAACTCCCTTGGAAAGTAAGGACTGCACACCACGAACGAATGGGACCACACGCGCGGAGCGGCAGGTTGTGGAAGAGCGGCAGGGCCAGCCTACCCGATGGCACAACTGCCGCCCGAGAGAAAGATGATGCTACTTTGACGGTTCACTCGTCAATGCGGCCAAAGCGGAATCTGGCTACTTCATGCCTCCGACTTCATCCCAGATCTTGTGGCCGTGAGTTTCTTTGAGCAACAAGCTGCCGACGATGAAGGTCATGGAGGCGACCCCCATCGGATAGTACAACCCAGCCAAGATATTGCCCGTGCCTGCGCATAAAGAAAGTCCTATCAGGGGGACCATGCCGCCGAACACGCCGTTACCTATGTGATAGGGCAATGAAAGCGAGGTGTAGCGTATTTTCGCTGGGAACGCCTCGACAAGATAGGCAGCGATAGGACCGTACACCATGCAGACATAAACCACCTGAATGAGTACCAACAGCACGAGCATTGGTATGTTTGGATTCGGGGCTTCTTTTGACGGTACGAGCGCGCCAGAGGCATCACGGCTGAAAGGCGTGAGAGCGATGGCGCCGGTGATCTTGTTTTTCGCGGACTTGACGGTTTCCACGTTGTTGCCAGCGTAATGTTCCATGGCTTTGTAAATCGGAATGTAAGTGAGTACGGCAATCAAGCAGCCGGCCATCATGATACGTTTCCGTCCGATCCTGTCCGAAAGCCAGCCGAAGAACGTGAACAGCGGCATTCCGAGTACGAGTGCAATAGCGATAATGATGCTGGCAGTGCGCGGATTCACTTTCAGAACGGTCTGCATGTAAAACAAAGCGTAAAACTGTCCGGTGTACCAGACCACTCCCTGTCCCGCCGTGGCTCCCAAAAGTGAGATGAGCACGCGCTTGAGGTTTTCCCATTTTCCGAAGGCATCCTTTAGTGGTTGCGTTGAGGTCATCCCCGCGGTCTTGATAGAGGTGAAGATCGGTGATTCCTTCATCTTCAAGCGGATATAAAGCGAGATGCTCACCAGGAGGATGGAGATCAGGAACGGTATTCGCCAACCCCAGGCCGAGAATGCCTCTTTGCTCATCCAGGATTGAGTTACGAGGATTACTACAAGCGAGACAAACAGGCCCAATGTTGCCGTGATTTGGATAAAGCTTGTGTAAAAGCCGCGCTTCCCATCGGGGACGTGTTCCGCGACGTATACTGCTGCACCGCCGTATTCGCCGCCCAGAGCTAAACCTTGCAACACGCGGATGGCCAACAAGGTGATTGGAGCAAACCAGCCCGCCGTGGCGTAGGTGGGCAGGAAACCGATGAGCGCCGTGGCTCCGCCCATGATAGTTAGCGTCACAAGAAATGCGTACTTGCGGCCGACAAGATCGCCAATGCGGCCAAAGAACAAAGCGCCGAAGGGGCGCACAAGAAAGCCCACCGCGAAGGTAGACAAATAGGCAATCAGGGCAATCGTATCGTTGCCGGCTGGATAGAATTTGGGAGATAGGACGGCTGCCAGACTGCCGAAAATATAAAAGTCATACCACTCGATCATGGTGCCGACCGAGGAAGCGAGAATTACTCTCCAAATACTGTAATCCGCCGGTGCCCCTTCGAGAGCTATAGTACCGCTGGCCATTTTGTCTCCCCCCTTAAGTGAGCGTCCTTAAGCTGGCGTACGTGCCCATTCAGAATGCTGGCAGACACAATCCGCCGAGGAACTCTTCCACGGAGGAATATGCGACGGGCCGCGATTTTCGGAAAAATTGGGAGAAAACCGGGCCGGGTCCCAGCGAACAGGTCAGGAATCCCCCCGTTCATATATGTAGCGAAGAGCAAAGTCAAGCAGGGGTTTTTGCCAAGCATTGCAAGCTGAGGAAACCAGACGACTCGAACTCAAGGCGTGAGAGTTGCGAATACCGATCTGGAACGCCAAACAAATCCTGGGCGTGAGGATGCATCCAAATTAGGGGGGACGGCGCGGAGATGGGCTCCAACGGCATGATTGCGGAGTCCAATAGAGAGGGGCAGTTCCCGGAACTTGATGTGGCGGGAAGTGGCGAGAAGATTCTTACGCTAGTATGGACGTACTGAATAATAGTAAATTGCGGAGACCCTGATGCGAACTCTTCGGCAGCTTGTGATGGCCGCGGTGCTGTGCGGCGGTTGGGCTTGCGCCGCTGCCTTGGCGGACGAATCGCACACGCTTCGCGGGAAAGTGGTCAGTTCGGTGGATGGCACGCCGGTTCGCGGCGCACTGGTGCAGCTGAACGGGCCGGCAGAGGGGAGCGCGTTGAGCGGCAACGATGGCAGCTTCGCGTTTTCCAAGCTCCCGGCGGGCGAGTTTGTCGTCAGTGCGCGAAAGCAGGGGTATTTCGCCAGCGAACTGGGAGAATCCCTGGGCGCGATTGTGGAGCGCGTGCGACTGGACGCTGCTACACCGGAACTTTCGCTCCCGCTGATTCCCGAGGGCGTTATCTACGGGAAAATTGTGGATGAACAGGGCGAGCCGATTGAAGGCCTGGAAGTTCAGGCGCGGCCACGGTTCGAAAGAAATTCCGAGAGGAATAAAACCGCGGACCGCTCGACTGTTACCGATGAAGCCGGCGAGTACCGCATTGCGGGACTCACGGCCGGCTCTTACTACCTGCTGGAAACGATAAGGTCGGTCAGGGGCTTCGAATCGGCCCTGACTTCCGTCCGGCGGATGAAGTCCGGAGTCCCCATCTATTTTTATCCCGGAGTGCTGGAAGCGGCTCAGGCCGCAGCCGTACGGGTGCGGCCGGGATCTTCGCAACAGCTCGACTGGCGCATCGCGCACCAGCCGCTTTACCAGGTGTCTGGCCGCGTACAAACCGGGAGCGGAAGCGCCAATCTTCTGGTCGGACTGCTGAGCAGCTACAGCGATCAGAATTTCACATTGGCGGTGGCGGCTCCGGACGGTTCATTTGTCTTGCCGGCTGTGGCGCCGGGTGAATACGCGGTGGCGGCGATTGAAATGGATAACGAGGAATTCGCCAAAGCTCAAATCGCCGTAAAGATGATCACCGTTAAGGCGAACATGCCGGATGTGGTGCTGCAGGTGGTTCCCGTAACGCGAATTCCCATCCGCTTCCGTGAAGAGTACACCCACGCATCCGCCACGGAAGGGCCGGCAGATTCGCCCCCCGCGAGTGTCCAATTTCTCCGCGTGGACCTGCCTTTCGAGGTCGCTGCCAAGCTCACGGAGCAACAGTCGGATTGGAACGCCCAGAAAAAGGAACTCCAGATCCTGCTGGAACCCGGCGCATTTCGAATCGAGACCTACACCTCGTCTAAGATCTATGTGGCCGCCGCTATCAGCGGGCACACCGATTTGCTCAAAAACGATCTGGTCGTCGCTCCCGGCTCCGAAGCCGAGCCCATCGAATTGGTTTTGCGCGACGACCCGGCGTCTTTAAGCGGCACAGTGCGGCTCGACGGGAAAGCCGCCCCAGGCCGGGTGGTGCTGCTGCCGGAAAAAGAGCCGCGCAATGCGGCTATCAGCTCTTCGGACGCCGGCGGAAGATTTGCGTTCCCTGATATTGCGCCGGGGCGCTATTTCCTGCTGGCACTCCGGAATGGCACAGAGCTTGATTTGCAGGATCAAGTTACGTTGCGGCGCATCCAGGGCCTGGGCGAAGCCGTGGAATTGCAATCCGATGGCCGGGCCTCGGTGGATCTGGAGTTAAAGAAGTGGGAGGAATGATCGAATGAAGCGGGGACCGGTATTGCTCGCTTTGCTCTTGTTCGTGCCTCCGGCGATCTTCGCCCAGGACCTGCCGTACCTGCGGTCGAAACCCCGGCCCAATGGGCCTTATCAGATCCGCGGAAAAATGGTGAACGCCCAGACTGGTCAGCCGATCCCGGGCGTGGAAATCCAGATTTACGAGTCCGCCCAGAATATCGGCGAAATGTTCGAGATGACCGAGAGCGCGGCGGACGGAAGTTTCCATTTCGATGGACTCGCGCAAGGGAAATATTCACTGATGGCGTCTCGGCGAGGGTATGCGCCGCAATACTACCTGCAGCATGAAAATTTCTGGACTGGCATCGCGGTCGGGCCGGGCAACGATGCGTTGCAGTTGAGGTTTCCGCTGACTCCTTCGGCGACGATCAGTGGCAAGGTAACGGATGAAAACGGAGAAGGGATTCGCCAGGCAACCGTAAAACTCTGGAGCGAGTCGCTGCAAAATGGCGTGAGAAAAAGCTCGCCGGGAAACCAGACGACCACGGACGACGAGGGAAAATACCGGTTCGACCACCTGACGGACGGAAGATATACGGTCAGCGTGGCCGCGTCTCCCTGGTACCGGAGGTTTCTGAACGCTGCGCCACCGAACGAAAATGAGGATTCCGAAGGGCCAACCGCTGAGAAAGCAACGGCTGATGTTAAGGGGCCGGAAACGGCGGAACGAAAAAAAGCGGGATCACCGGAAAATTCACTGCCGGACCTAGTCTACTCGACAACGTTTTATCCGACCGGGCGCCAGGTTCGAGAAGCAACCTGGTTCCAGCTGCGGCCCGGAGACGAGCAAACCGCCGATTTCCAATTGATCCCCACTCCCGGATTTCGCGTTCGGATCAAAACAGCTCTGGCGGAAGAGGGTGGATTCTCGCAGGTGCGTGTCTTGCCGGAATCGGAAGATGCCTCGTGGGAAGCTGCCGCAACCCCGCAACGCCGGATCAGTCCTGGGGTCGTGGAAGTCAGCGGTCTGGCATCGGGCAATTATCGTGTGGTGCTGATCGGCCGGGGCGCTGGCGGACTCCATGAGGAGACGTTGCAGGTCAACGGGGATGCCGAACTGGATTTTCAGGGAGGAGTTCCGCGGGGGTTGGTGATCAGTGGGACGCTACGCTTCGCGCAACCGCCCACGACGTCCGCCTGGGTAGCCCTGCAAATGCGGGACGAGGCGGGAAATCCATCCGTGGTACAAACCATGCCGATCCGAGAGGAAACCCCGCCAGGATCCGTCGCCAAACAGCCAAACGAGTTTGCCTTCCAGTTTGCCAACCTGCCCCCGGGAGCCCGAACTTTCCAACTTTCCGCGACCGCACCACAGGGTATAGCAATCGAAAAGATCGAAGCGACCGGAGCCCGCATCGATGGCAACAAAGTCACGCCGGATGGAACCGGTGAAGTCCATCTTAAGTTGACCGTATCGGAAAATACGGCGGTTATCCGGGGCGCCGCAACGAAACACGGGCAGCCTTTCGCAGGCGCCATGATTTTGCTGCTGCCGGAGAACGGTCAGCCGGAGTCCGCGCGGCGCGATCAGAGCGACTCCGATGGAACGTTTACGCTCTCGAATATTGTGCCGGGGAAATACCGGCTGATGGCACTCGTAAACGGTTGGGATCTGCCGTGGGCCGACGCGGAGCAGCAAAAAGCGCTTTTGGCAAAGGGCGTGCCGGTTGTAATCGGCAAAGATTCGCCCGCGCCCTTCAAAATCGAAGTGGAGTAAACCGCGGGAATCTGCGTGCCTAGTTTTTTGCGATCAGGTCGCGGAGTTGGCCGAGATCCGGTGTCGCGACGTCGGAGACAGCGCAGAACGAAAAGCCATTCCGCTGCCAGGCGAGCCAGTGGTAGCCCTGTGCTTCGCCGGTGCCATTCCAATAGTTATCCGGCTGAGCCCTTTCCACAAAAACATTAATAATGTGCTTGCGGCGCCCGTAGACAAGTGCTGCCACGGTGCGCCCGCCCGCTACATCCAGGCGGCCGCCGAGCAATGGGAACCCATCGTTTGCGAAATCGTGGACCGGCGGCGCGAAATCGATGCGCCCGTCGAACCATGGTTTGACCGTATGTTGATCGGTGGATTCGACGTCGGTGAGATGCCCGGGCTGCAGAGAACGGAGATGCGCGTCCACGAGTGAGGCAGCCATGAGTTGGGTCTCGCTCAGGCCGCGGGAGAGCTGCACCTGCCGCCATCCGAGGAAAAGAGCGAGGAGCAGGCCGGCGGCAACAGCGAGCCAGCGCCAGGGCGAGACGCGCGCGGCGGGAAACTGACGCACAGCCGGCAGTTTCTGCTGACTTCCCAGAAGACTCATCCGGAGCGTCTCCGGAGCGCGTTCGTAAAGGTTGGCCTTTTGAATCGATTGGTGCAGGGCCTCTTCTTCGGCCAGGGATTGTTTGCAGTCCGGGCAGGCTTCGAGGTGCTTTTCGAAATTGGCCGCGCTGACGGCGTCGAGTTCCCCGTCGAGGTAGCCGTGCATCTGGTTTTGGGATTGATCACACGGCACGGCGGGCCTCCTTTGACTCGGGATTGGCAAGGGCAGTGCGCAACTGGCCGCGGGCCCGGGCCAGCGCCGACATCACCGTGCCGATGGGGCGCGAAGTGATCTCCGCAATCTCCTTGTAGGAGCAACCCTCCAGTTCGCGCAGCACCAGAATTTCGCGGAACGACTCCGGCAGCGCTTCCAAAGCGCGCGTGAGCTGTTCGCGGTCGCTTCCAGCCAGCGCCAGGGTTTCGGGATCTACGCTCTCTTGTGGCATCGTGTTCTCGTCAAACTCCATGAATTCCGCCGCCATGCGATTCTGGCGCAACCAGGTGAAGCAGGCATTGCGGACGATCTGCAGCAGCCACGCTCGCGCATTGCCCGAGCGATACGTGCCAAACGCGCGATAAGCACGGACTACGGCATCCTGGGTAACGTCCTCGGCGTCAGTACGATTGCGCAACAGCCAGCGCGCCAGGTTGAAGGCGGCGTCCAGATGCGGCAATACCAGCGCCTCGAACCGGGCTCTGTCCTCTCCCTCTAACACGTTCACCTTTCACTTGCCCTTGTCTTGGATAACCTTGCCGGCCTCGATTTTATTCCCGCCGGGAGGATTAAAGGTAAAAAAGAATTTTTGCAGGAAAATGAGCCGCCCTGGAATAAAACCCGGCTGGGCAGGGTCTACCACCATGAACACGTTCACACACGGCGCGGGCTTGCCCCCCTTTCTCTGTAGGCCCGCGCCGCCCTCCCTCTACTGGGTAGAACGTGAAGGGGACTGCAGCCAGCAACAGAGATTCGAGAGGAGAGAAGCGATGAGCGAGAAAAAGAAGGACGAAATTTTGTACGACCACAACCACGACGGAATTGACCGGCGCGGATTTTTGAAGTGCATGGCCTGGGCGGGCACCGGCCTTGTCTGGACCTTCGCCGGCGGAGTGCCGACCTCGCGGGTCTTCGGCGAACCAGTGAAACCGTCCGCACAGTCGGATTTCACGTTTGTGCAGATCAGCGACAGCCATATCGGCTTCAATAAG